>JAQICQ010000192.1 GCA_027858455.1 Elusimicrobiota bacterium
GGGGATGAAGGAACGAATGCATGCATAAGCATGAAGAAGAGAGTTCCTGAATGAGATACAGTGGAAAAAATGCCTAAATGGCATTTTTGTAACGCCAGAGGGATGAGGGAGCGAACGCTGCTAAATGCAGGAGGAGAGAGCGACCAACGGAAGTCCCGCAGGGGCGACCGAATAATGTTAGCCCCTATGGAAGTTACGAGCGAAGCAAGAATATGCGAGTGAGTTAACTTAGATGGAAATAAAAAAAATAATTTTCGTTTGTACGGGAAATACATGCCGCAGCGTGATGGCGGAAAAGATATTTGACAGTATGGCTAAGAGTGCCGGATTCGGGGATATAGTTTCGGATTCAGCGGGAACCGCTGCAATGAGTCATTACCGCATCTTCGGCGACCTGAAAGAAGTAATAGAGGAAAACGGCCTCAGTGTCCACGGCCATATTCCTGAGATGATAAGCCGGGAAAGTTTAGGCGAGTTCGACTTAATTATTGTTATGACTGAGTTTCACAGAAGAGATATCAACGAGAGGTTTCCCGGATATGAAGATAAAGTTTTTCTCTTGAGCGAATATGCCGGCGAGGGTCAAAAAGATGTTACCGACCCGATAGGAAGGGGGATAGAGGTTTACAGGCAGACTTTTAAAGAGATTGAGGAATATATGAATAAACTTATAGAAGAGGTTAAAGATGAGTTTGAAAAAGACTGATACGGAGATATATAAAGCAATTCAAAATGAGATCGACCGGCAGCATAAAAATTTGGAGATGATAGCATCGGAAAATTACACATCGCCGGAAGTTTTAGAAGCTATGGGGTCTCCCCTTACCGACAAATACGCCGAGGGTTATCCGGGACGCAGGTATTACGGGGGGTGTGAAAATGTAGATATAGTTGAAAACATTGCAATAGAACGGGCAAAAGAGATATTTAAGTGCGAACATGTAAATGTCCAGCCTCATTCGGGAAGCCAGGCAAATATAGCTTCTTATCTGGCTTTGCTTGATATAGGCGATAAAATAATGGGGATGGACCTTTCCTGCGGAGGGCATCTGACTCACGGGCATCCTCTTAATTTCAGCGGGAAGTATTTTGATATTGTCCCTTACGGCGTTGATAAGAAAAGTCACAGAATTGATTACGAAAAAGTTAGGGAAATCGCGCTTAAAGAACGCCCCGATCTTATAGTTTGCGGAGCGTCGGCATATCCCCGGGAGATAGATTTTAAAAAATTCAAAGAGATTGCAGATGAGTGTGATGCGTATTTAATGGCGGATATAGCCCATATAGCGGGTTTGGTCGCAAAAGGGCTCCATCCGGATCCGGTTCCTTACTGTGATGTAGTAACTACTACTACTCATAAAACTTTGCGCGGACCGCGCGGAGGTATGATAATGTGCAAGAAAGAGTACGCCTCCGCAATCGACCGGTCGGTTTTTCCCGGCAATCAGGGAGGCCCGTTGATGCATGTAATTGCCGCTAAGGCAGTATGTTTTAAAGAAGTTTTGTCGGAAGATTTCAAAGATTACGCAAAGCAGGTTATAGCTAACTGTCGTGCGCTTGCGGGAGAACTTAAAAACAGGGGAATTAAACTTATTTCCGGGGGGACGGATAATCATCTGGTATTGGTAGATTTAAGACCTCTGGAGATTACGGGCAAAAAAGCAGAAGCAGCTTTGCAGGCCGCCGGGATAGTAGTAAATAAAAACTCAATCCCCTATGATCCGGCCAAGCCTCTTGTTACCTCGGGGATAAGAATAGGTACCCCGGTTCTTACCACGCGCGGGTTTAAAGAAGAGGGAATAAAAACAGTAGCGGGTTTAATAGCGCGAGTTATTAAGGATCCGTCAGAAGAGATAATCAGCGATGTAAACGGCAAGGTTAGGGAACTTTGTAAAAAGTATCCTCACAATAAAGGAAGGGAATAATTGTGGACAAAGTAAAGATTATTAAGCATCCCCTGATTCAGGATAAACTTACAAGGATGCGCGATGTAAATACAGACAGCACAAAATTCAGAAATCTTTTAAGGGAACTTTCTTCGCTTATGGCATTTGAAGTTACAAGAGATATAAAAGCAGAGAGCGTAGAAGTTGAAACTCCTCTTGAAGCAACTGCCGCGGGAGTCAGGGTGAGGCATTCGGAGATTGTTCTGATTCCGATTCTTCGCGCAGGGATAGGAATGGTTGACGGTGTTCTCCAGATTATTCCGCAGGCAAGAGTAGGCCATATCGGCATGTACAGAGAGCCGGACACCCTTAAGGCAGTTGAATATTACAAGAAACTGCCGAATAATATATCTAAGTGCCAGATGGTGCTTTTGATAGACCCGATGCTTGCCACCGGGCATACAATGGTCGCTACACTGGAGTCTTGCCGCCGTGCCGGAGCGAAAAACCTAAGTATAATGTGTCTTGTCGCCGCGCCGGAAGGAATTAAAGAAGTAAGAAAAGAATATCCCGAGATAGAGATATATACGGCGTCTATAGACAGCCGGCTTGACGAGCACGGCTATATAGTCCCCGGGCTGGGAGACGCCGGGGATAGGATCTTCGGTACAAAATAATGGATATTCGCTGATTCTTCATGCAGTTTGAATTTTATATACTTACCTTTATAATTTCTGCCTTTTTTTCTCTGTTATTTACACCGATAGTCGGGTCTTTTGCAATTAAATACGGCGCGCTTGATCAGCCTTCCGGCCGTAAAGTTCACAGAAAACCAATACCACTCTGGGGTGGGGTAGGGGTTTTTATAGCAGTCTTCGGCACTATCTTTATCATGGGAAGAGTGAATTCGGACTTTAGCCGGCTTCTTGCCAAAGATTCAGAATATCTGAAACATATTTTTGAAGGTATATTTGTTTCCTCTATAGTAGTTACCGTTTTGGGGATTGTAGATGATTTAAAAGGAGTTATTCCTACTACAAAACTTCTGGGGCAGATAATCGCGGCTATGATAATAATGCAGTATGGGTTAAAAATCAGCGGCCTCGGCATTCCTTTCACGGCGATCTATATTAGGCTCCCTCTTTATGTTTCCATAGCTCTGACTGTTGTATGGCTGGTGGGTTTTATGAATTCCATTAATCTCATAGATGGTGTGGACGGTTTGGCAACAGGAGTGATGGCAATTGCTTCTTTTATATTTTTTGTGATTACACTTCTTCAAATCAGAGTTCAGACCGACCCTGCGGCAATTGATATGCTGAAATTTGCTTCGGTCTTAAGCTTGGTTCTTTGCGGAAGCAGTCTGGGCTTTTTAAAATATAATTTTCCGCCGGGAAAGATTTTCCTTGGTGATTCCGGCAGCCTTTTATTGGGCTTTCTTGCCGGGATAATTACAATAACGGGAATTTTAAAGACGGCGGCGGCCCTGACCCTGATTATCCCGATTATAATTTTCGGCGTGCCGATAGGAGATGCTTTTTTTTCTCTCGTCCGCAGAATTTTCAGGCACAAATCATTTATGAAAGCAGATAAAGACCATATTCATCACCGGCTTTTATACAGAAAGGGATGGAACGCCAAGAAAGTTGATATAAGAATCTATGCGATAACTTTTGCTTTGGGGCTTTTAGCTGTTATAATGACAATACTATGAAAAAGAAAGTAATGACAGTATTCGGAACCCGCCCGGAAGCAATTAAAATGGCTCCGGTAGTAACTGCGATAGCGCAAAGCAAAAGGATGGAGCTTATTACCGCGGTAACCGGCCAGCACAGAGATATGCTTGACCAGGTAATGGAGCTTTTTGATATAGAAGCGGATTATGATTTAAATGTAATGCTGGAAGGTCAGTCATTGGAAGAAGTTACTACCCGGGTCATAGAAGGATTAAAAGATATCTATAAAAAAGAGTCTCCGGACGTTGTTTTGGTGCACGGTGATACTTCTACTGCTTTTGCAGCCGCTCTTGGAGCGTATTATCATAAAATACCTGTGGGGCATGTGGAAGCCGGCCTTAGATCCGATGACATATACAATCCTTTCCCGGAGGAGATAAACAGGCGTCTGGTTGATACTCTTGCATCGTATCATTTCGCGCCTACTTCAGGTAACAGCCGGAATCTTTTAAAAGAAAATATAAAAGAAAATGTATTTATTACCGGCAATACCGTTATTGACGCCCTTCTTGCGGCGGCAAAAAAAGAGTTAAAACCTGTCAGCCGGGAGCTTCTTAGGCAGCAGGAAAGTAAGAGAAAGTATATTTTAATTACCGCCCACAGAAGAGAAAATTTTGGTAAACCGTTAGAAAATATTTGCATGGGCATTAAGAAGCTTGCAGTTAAATATCCCGATATTGATTTTATATATCCTGTCCATCCGAACCCGAATGTTAAAGGGCCGGTAGAAGAAAACCTGGGCCTCGTAACAAACATAAAACTTATCAAGCCGGTATCTTATTCCGACATGGTATGGCTGTTAAAAAACTCATATTTTTGTATGACTGATTCGGGAGGAATACAGGAAGAGGCGCCGACTTTTGGCAAACCCGTTCTGGTTTTAAGAAAAGTTACCGAACGGCCGGAGGCAGTTGAGGCGGGGACAGTAGATGTTATAGGAACTAATCCTGAAATCATTTACAGCTCAGCGGAAAAACTAATAAATGACCATGAATTTTATAATAAATACAGTCGGGCGCATAATCCCTACGGCGACGGATTGGCTGCTAAAAGGACGGTGGAGTACCTTGAATATAAACTTGGTTTAAGAAAAAAGGAGCCGGAACCCTGGAAAATATAGATCTTCTTAAAAGCACTATAAAAGGGCTGAATTATCGTTACAGCGCTATAAAAAAGATAAATACTCTTATGGGGGAATCAAAGGGTGGGTATGATTTTTTAGATAAAGCGGTAGGCGTAGTTATGGATATTATCGGCGCCGATGCCGGCGTGGTCTTAATGCGGGAGAAGGATAACACATTAAAAATTACCGCGCTTCGCGCTCAGGCCCCCTATCTTGAGGAAAAAAAACTTAAAAAAGAGTTTGAAAATATTACCATACCGGTTTCAAAGGCGGGAGTGGAAAAAATTTTAGACGGTACTGAAGCCATATCAATTAAAGAGGGGAACAATATTAAGGAAACAAGTTACCGCATAGCAATTTCTGATGTAATAGGAAAGATTGATATGGTTTGTGCGGTTCCGGTGAT
Organism: Elusimicrobiota bacterium; assembly: GCA_027858455.1. Lineage (GTDB taxonomy): Bacteria > CG03 > SLGR01 > SLGR01 > JAGXOG01 > JAGXOG01. The sequence goes on from JAQICQ010000192.1 coordinate 5,152, forward strand.
AAAAGATGACCGGATAAGCGGAATTCTGGAGCTTTATAATATAATGGGCAGTTTCACAAAAGACAAAAAAGAAGCATTTGCCAGCATCGGCGGCCAGCTCGGGGTTTACAGTGAACTTTTTTTTAGGCTCTCTGCTTTGAAAAATCAGGCAAATACTCTGAGGCAGATGGTGTCGGTAACCGAGGCGATAAGTTCCCCCAGCCAGATGGGGGCGGTGTTAGAAATGATAATTAAGAACTCACTTGATTTTTTTACCGCAGACGGATGTTCTATATTACTGAAAGACAGGAACGGGCGGTTGAACTTTGAGGCCGTAAGCGGAGACAAATCCGATACACTTAAAGGCAAGACATTGGAACCCGGAGAAGGTATCGTCGGTGAGGTAGTGCAGACCGGGGAAGTGAAATTAGTTGCTGATGTATCCGAGGAGGGAAAGTTTTCTTCAAGAATTGACGGAATAACTCACATGGAAACAGGTTCTGTTATATGTTCACCGCTCAAGATTGCTGACCAAACTATAGGAGCTATTGAGATAATAAGGGCAAAATCCGCCCGCCCGTTTTCAGAAGAAGATACAGGCCTCCTTGTCATACTTGCCGCGCAGGCATCTATAACAATAGACAAGGCAAGAATGTATTCTATGAAAGACAGATGGTTTAATTCTACAATATATCTTTTAGTTAAAATGATAAACGCCAAAGATAAAAAATTTCCCGAGCACACTGATAAAGTAAGGGAACTTTGCCGCCTTATGGGAGAAAAGCTTGAACTGGAATCAGAGCAACTGCAGCGCCTGGATATCGCCGCGTCTATACAAAATATAGCCAAACTTATAATACCGGACAGAATATTAAAAAAAGAGACAGAACTTTCTCCGGAAGAATGGGAAGAAGTCAGGGAACATCCGGTAAAGAGTTCCGAGATTTTAGAAACTCTTGACGAATTCAGGGATATTATCCCGATAATAAAATATCATCATGAAAAATATGACGGCACGGGATATCCGGAAGGGCTCAGGGAGGGTGAGATACCGGAGCTTGCGAGAATACTTAATATTGCTGATTCTTTTACCGCGATGACCTCAGAGAGGCCCTACCGTAAGGCCATGTCTCCTAAAGAAGCGCTGGAAAATATACGCGCCCAGTCGGGAAAACAGTATGAGCCTAAAATAGCGGATTTGTTTTTGAAATTAATGGATAAAGAAAATCCGAAAGGATAAAATATATTTGAAAAAGACTAAGGAAATATTTAAAATCAAAAAATGTATAAGATAACAATTAAAACACATTTTTCGTCCGCGCATCATCTGCGCAATTATAAAGGTAACTGTGAAAATGTTCACGGCCACAACTGGAAGGTGGAGGTAACGGCGGTATTTAGCCGGCTGCCTGATGATGGAATGGTGATGGACTTTAAGGATTTAAAAAAAATATCCTCAAAGGTTATAGGTAAACTTGACCACAAAGATATAAACAAACTTAATTATTTTAAAAGCATCAATCCCACTTCGGAAAATATTGCCAGATATATCTTTGACGGGATAACAAAAGAAGGTGTGCCGGTCGGAGAAGTCAAAGTATTTGAAACAGAGAACTATTCGGCGTCATATACAAAAGACGGATAAAGATATACTTAAAGTAAAAGAAATATTTTATTCAATTCAGGGCGAGACATCGTATGCCGGCCGTCCGGCTGTCTTTGTGCGTCTGGCGGGATGTAACCTGAACTGTTCGTGGTGCGATACGGAGTATTCAAAAACCGGAGGAGAGGATTTCAGCGGGCCGGAGATCATCAAAGAAATAAAGAAATTCAACTGCCCTCTAGCGGTAGTTACCGGCGGCGAGCCGCTGATGCAGAGTAAAGAAACTATCTCCTTTTTAAATACACTTGTTGAGAACAATTTTGAAGTTTTATTGGAAACAAACGGTTCTTTTGATATAGTAAAAGTTTCTAAAGAGGTAAAAGTTATTTTGGATATAAAGACTCCTTCTTCCGGCGAAACTGAAAGTTTTAATTTTAAAAATTTACAAAACATTTCAAAAGATACAGAAATAAAGTTTGTTATTGCCGGAAGAGAGGATTTTGACTGGGCTCTGAAATTTATTGAAGAATTTCTCAAAGATAAAGAAATTAAAGAGATACTTTTTTCCCCGGCAGTGTTTTCTCCGGACGAAACCGAAGCAGGGTTTAAAAAAATAGCCCGTTGGCTGAAAAGCTCTTATCCGGAAGGAAGATTACAGTCCAATATTCATAAAATATATAATATAAAATAATAGAATACCGGGAAACAG
>JAQICQ010000197.1 GCA_027858455.1 Elusimicrobiota bacterium
AAGTTATGAGATTATAGGAGAGGCAGCCGGTAAAATCTTACAAGATTTTATAGAATTGACAAAAAGATATGAAAATATCCCATGGAGGGATATTTCTGATTTTAGAAATATCTTGATACATGAGTATCCCCAATTAAGTTTAAAAAAGATATGGGATATTACAGAGTACGATTTATCTGATTTGGAAAAGAAAATAAAAACTATTAAAGAAATAGAATTCTCCTCAGGCAAATGAACTATTCAAAAGAATGGATCACAAAAGAAGAACCGGACCGGATGATAAATTATTCGGATTTGCTATGCTAAAAAACGACAAACTATTGTCGTTTTTCTTAACGCTCCGAACAAGTGTGCTTCGCTAAAAAACGACAAACTATTGTCGTTTTTCTTAACGCTCCGCACCCTCAGGGATGAATTAATCTTATCAATGGCGCGCCCTCAGAGTAAGTAAAATGGCCTCGTTGCTCTGTCTCTATCTTGAACCAAACCTCAGGGCAGACAGCGAAGCATCTATTAATCTTTCAAACCTCGTCGACGTAAAAGACAATTTGCAAAAGCCATATAAAGAACTAAACGGTCAAAGTTTGACGAACCGCAGAAAAATGGATGTAAAAGTAGAAAAAGGGCTTTATGATTGGCAACTTTCAGCTCATCTGAAGGGTTATGCCATAAAACTGCCCGGGGAAAAACAACCGGGTAACTGAAATTAGGGATAACTTTTTCAAGTATGGTGTTTCGGCCGCAAATTGGGAAAAGGGGGTCTCCGAAGCAGGCGAAACTTATTGGAAAAATCATTCTTTCAAATTTTCTGGAACTATCGCTTGATAAATTTGAGAAGTATATTGAGACAGTAGAAAGAAACCCAATTTTTTGTAGGCTTATGAGGAATAATGTTATAGATGTAAAAGAAATATCTGCTTTAGAGTCAAAAAAGACGCCGGAAGTTAAATCTAACAATATTTTAGCTGAAATAATTAATGACCGAGGTTCTTTTTCTATCAGATATCCCCGGGCCGGGTTTGCTAAGAAATACATAATAGACAGCGAAAGATTATTTATCTTAAACAAGAGATCAAGCGACCGGGAAAATTACCGGATTCACCTCCTGCTTTGGAAACTGAGACATATTAATACCAGAAATGAGGTTACTCACCGGATACTTAATGGAATAACAGCAATACAAAAGAATTACTTTCTCACAGCAGATGATTTTGAGTTAAAACCCTTGACCCTGAGAGATTTATCTATACAGATTAGTTCATTTACTCCGAGAGAGGCGAAGAACTTCCCGACTCTAACGGGGGCTGCTCCATTAAAAATCGGAGTGGGCTGGATTTCAAGGATTGCTAAAGGTAAATTACTTATTACTCCTAAAGGCAAAGAACTCCCTCTAAAATTTTTCTTTCATAAAAGAAAAGAGACAGCGAAAAGATTTGTTAAAGAGATTCTTAATGGAGAAAGGCAGGATTTAAAATCGGGGAAAATATTAAAAGCTTATAGCGATGGAAAGTTAAAAGACAAATTAAAGGTTTCTTACGGTATTTTAGTTTCTAAACGGTCAATATGTTTTTACAGGAAAGAATTAGGGGTGCCTTCTTTCCCCAAAAGAGTAGTTAACTATACCTATCTGCCGTTTAGAGAGAATTTCTCTTGCCCATATCCGCTTACATTTTCCTCAATTGACAGTAATGCGGTAGAAAATTCGGGAGTTTATGAACTCCATTTGGCAAATATGGAAATAAAATATGAGAATGACAAAACAGGAGTTTTCTATATCGGCAGCTCCCGAAATCTAAGAAAAAGATTAAAGGAACATTCAAAGGCAAAAAGCAAGAATGGAAAGATAAGGAAAATTCTCAAAGATAACAGATGTCTTTTCAGATATATTGTTTTTCATAGAGATTGGAAGAAAGAAGAAAAAAGATTATATAAATTATTCTGCTCAACTTTTGGCGCCCCGCCAAAATGCAACAAGATAAGCCCCTGAAGTTTTGATAAATCATTCATTTTTTGTAAGATAATACTGATATGGAAATAATTTTACAGACAGACAGCCAGACCCCATTAGAACCGACGTCCGCCTGTGGCGGACTACTTCTAACAGGGCAAGCAGGCAGAAACCCTACTTTATTAATAACAAATATTGTCGTTCGCAGTGAAGGCGGGCAAACAAAGATAC
>JAQICQ010000044.1 GCA_027858455.1 Elusimicrobiota bacterium
TTTTATATCTCCGATAACCGGATTTATGAGGTTTGCCGTCCTTAAAAGTGACCATGGCGCCAACCGCCTGTTTGGAAGATATGTGAGATATGTCAAAGGCCTCAATAGTTGTGGGTTTAAAATCCATTTCCAGCTTATCTTTTAATATATAAAGAGGGTCTATCTTTTCTAACGCTTTAAGTTTTTTCCGTGTTATGCTTTTATAAGAAACTTTCGGAAATAGGTTTTCAAGCGAGGATATCCTGTCTCTTGCTAAAGCTGCTTTTTCGTATTGGAGGTTTTTTTTATAACTTTCCATTTCATCGCGCAGACGGTTTATTAATTTGTCTTCTTTGCCGGCGAGGAAGAGCTTTACCTGGTTTACTATCTCATTATATTCTTTTTCAGAAATTTTCCCACTGCAGGGAGAAAGACACTTTTTCATCTGGTAATTCAGGCAGGGCCGTTTTCGGCGTCTGAACTTTTTACATTTCCTGAGAGGAAAGATATCTTCAACTATCTTTTTAGCATCCCTGATATCGCTGACATTGGGAAACGGACCGAAATAAAGGGAATCCTTAACTTTTTTCTTCCTTGTAATTTTAAGAGCCGGAAATTTTTCTCCCGCGGTAAGCTCCAGATAAGGATAACTCTTGCCGTCTTTTAAATCTACATTATACCGGGGCTGTATATTTTTTATCAGCCGGCTTTCTAAAAGCAATGCTTCTCGCTCGGTTTTAGTCCGGATATAATTAACGGACTGCACCTTTGTTATCATGGCGAGTCGGCGCGAATCGAGGTTCTTTTTGCCAAAATGCTGACGGACTCTTTTTTTAATTGAATTAGCTTTACCTACATATAATACCCGGTAGGCAGAATCCAGAAAGATATAGACGCCGGGGTTGTCCGGCAATTCTTTAAAATCGACCATGTGTCAGGACTGCCGTTTTAAAAATATCTCTTTTAATCTATCTAATTCCGGCACCCTCAGCACCATTGAAGAGAGGATATAGATAATCCCGGAAGCAATTATCACCGCCGGGACCCGCAAGTATATAGTCCACCCGGACGAAATACCCGCAAGACGGTAAAGTGCGACCCCCATGACAGTAGAAGCTGTCAGATGCTTAACTACAGAATGGGTAACGATTTTCCCGCCGATAAGCCCCATCCTCTTTCTGAATATTATAATTAGCAGAAAGAAATTTATAGCCGAGGCAATAGCTGTTGCAAAAGCAAGCCCTCCCGATGAAAATATCAGCTGAACTTTATCTACAAAAACTACCGTGAGGTTTAACCCTACATTGATAAGCATCGCCGCAGAAGCCACGATAACCGGAGTCTTGGTGTCCTGCAGAGAATGGAAAGCGCTTACCGCTACTTTTACGCCCGCATAGAAGATAAGCCCGGTAGAATAAAACAAAAGAACCCAGGCGGTAGATGCGGTGTCTTTTGCCAGAAATTCGCCGCGCTGAAAAAGCATTTGAATAATCGGGCCCCCGAAGAGTATAAACCCCACCGCGGCGGGAAGGATTAAAAACGATATTGCCCTCAGCGAAAAAGAAAAAGTATCTTTTAGATGACCGTATTCTTTTTTAGCGGCGTTTTCCGACATCATAGGAAGAGTGACAGTAGCTACAGCCGTGCCGAAAAGCGCCAGGGGAAGCTGCATAAGCCGGTTTCCGTAATAAAGATGGGTTACGCTGCCGGATTTTAAAAGAGTAGCGCAGATTGTATCTACAAAAGAATTTATCTGCATTATTGAAAGCCCTATAATGGCCGGAAGCATAAGCCGCCCTATTTTTCTCAGCCCCGGATGTTTAAGATTTATAGAAGGAAGTGAAAAACCGTATTTCTTTAATATCGGCACAAGCTGAAAAATGAACTGGGCAAAGCCCCCTACAAGAACCCCGTAAGCCAGGCCGCTGATGGGAATATCTAAAAAAGGAGTCACGGCAAATATAAAGAGTATCTCGCTTATGCTGAGCATTGACGGCGCAACGGCGGGAATAAAGAAGACCCTCCATGAATTTAATATTCCCAGAGTTATCGCCCCGAGGCCTATAGCCATGAGGAACGGAAACATTATCCGGGTTAAAAGAACAGTCAGCCGGAATTTGTCGGGATTGTCAGTAAACCCAAACGCAATGACAGATACTATCTGGGGCGCAAAGATAATTCCAAGAACTGTGAGGATTACAAATAAAATTGTAAACGCTCCGAAGGTAACCTGAACAAGTTTTTTTGCCTCATCTTCTCCCTTATGTGTAAGATACTCGGTATAGACAGGGATAAAAGATGTAGAGAGCGCACCTTCCCCGAGAAGGCGCCTTAAAAGGTTGGGAATCTTGTAGGCCACGAAGAAAGCATCGGCGGCCATAGTAGCTCCGAAAAAATTGGCGATTACCATGTCCCGCACAAAACCAAATATGCGCGAAATCATCGTAGCCCCTGATACCGAAGATGCCTTAGATACAACCGTAGCGCGATTTTCTGTAAGTTTATCCGGCATAGTTTACTTTCTCCCTTCCATGTGAGAGGCTCAGCCTCTCACATAAAAGAGGAGTATGTGGAGATAGTAGCTTTTGCGTTGATGCCCAATCATTATCATATTATATTAAAACAGATAGCTGATAACGGTATTTCAAAATATATGCATAAGTTGGGTACCGGCTATACAATGTATTTTAATAAAAAAAATAAAAGGTCCGGGTCATTATTTGAAGGAAGATTTAAAGCAAAAGCAATAACCAATGACGAATATCTTGTGCATTTATCAAGATATATTCATTTAAATCCGGTTAGTCTTAAAGAGCCGGACTGGAAAGATTGCGGTATAAATGATAAAAATAAAATAAAAAAATATCTTGAAAAATACAGGTGGTCCAGCTATTGTAATTATATAAACAGCAATAACATTAAGGGGATAGACAATATACATACAAAATATATACT
>JAQICQ010000010.1 GCA_027858455.1 Elusimicrobiota bacterium
TAACCGATTTGACAGAGGTAAGAAAAAACGGCGAATCTATTAGCGTAGAAAGCACTCCGGACCGGGACCCCCGGAAAGAAATTTTTAATATGGCTTCTGAAAACAACTGGCCGATAATGATGCTTAATAAACAGAGCCGGAACCTGGAAGAAGTCTTCAGGAGTTTAACCAAAGAAGAATGAAAAATTTTTATCTGATATTTAAAAAAGAAATTAAAGAGTATTTTAATTCACCGCTGGCGTATATAATAATGATAGTTTTTTTAATTATCAGCGGCTGGCTTTTTGCGTCAACTATATTTTTAATAGACAGTGTAACTATCCGGAATTTTACTTATAATGTTCCTGTTCTTCTTATGTTTTTTGCTCCGGCCCTGGCTATGCAGCTGATGCCTGAGGAGTTTCATGCCGGCACGCTGGAGATTTTAGGGACCTTACCCCTTAAAGACGAAGAGATAGTTCTAGGTAAAGTTTTTGCTTCCTTTACTCTTCTTGCGGCTGCTATTCTGCTTACTCTTGTTTTTCCTTTTAGTATATCTTTTTTTGGCAATGTGGACTGGGGCCAGGTAACCGGTGCGTATATTGGAATGATTTTAATAGGAGGGCTCTTTTTATCGTTCGGTATATTTGCATCGTCGGTCACAAATAACCAGGTTGTTTCATTTATAATTGGATTTGCGATATCATTTGTCTTTTTCATAGCCGGTAAGCTTACAGGGATAATGCCCGGTTTCGGCGGAGAGATAGTTGGTTATATAGGGATTGATTCTCACTGGGAAAGTATTTCGAGGGGGGTAATAGACCTGCGCAATATTTTTTATTTTTTAAGCGTGTCGGGTTTTTTTGTATATAGTTCGCTTATTATATTTAAAAAAAGAGTGAGGCTGGGATTTTACTCTTTTAGCTCTGCGATTTTAATGGCCGGTATAATTATTATTCTTAATATTTTATTATCCGGATTTGTTCTCCGCGCGGATTTAACTCAAAATAATATATATTCGCTTTCTTCGGCTTCAAAGAATATGGTGAGAGAACTGGACGACCCGGTTCTGGTAAAAGCTTATTTTTCGGAAAATATCCCCTCTCAATATAAAAAAAACAAAAAATATTTAAAAGATATTTTACATGAATACAGAGCTTACTCCGATGAAAAAATTAAATTTGAGTTTATCAGTCCGACCGGAGATTCGCAGGTTGCCCGCCAAGCTATGGGCTACGGCATTCCGCCTTTAAAATTTACCGAGACCGGCCAGGAAAAATTTGAAGTTAAACAGGGGTATATGGGATTAGTTATAATATACTCAGACAGGACAGAAACTATTCCCGTTGTTCAGAAATTAAACAGCCTGGAATATGACTTGACTACAAAAATAAAGAAAATAACTTCCGGTGATTTAAAGAAAGTCGGATTTATAGGAACTCTTGCGATATCAGACAAAATGAAAGGAAGTATCACCGAAAGGTATGAACTCAGTTCCGCTACTGCCGCCGCTCAGCTTGAAAATTATGATTCTGTGGTGGTGAGAGCGGATAAAAACTTCACACCTTCCGATTTGGATATTTTAAAGGCAGCTTTTGATAAAAATATACCGATTGCGGTATTTGCCGATAAGTATAAAGTAAATATGCAGGAGTTTTCCGCCGGAGTTATAGATACCGGGATAAACGGGGTATTATCCCCTCTGGGTGTTACAATAAGCCCGGGATTGATTTTAGATGAGCAGAATCAGAGAATAAGTGTTACAACCAGGCAGGGGTTTTTTACTATACAGAATTATGTTGATTATCCTTATTTCCCCAGGATTGCGGCGCTTAACACGGATAATCCTTCCGTGAAGGATTTAGGTTCAATATCTCTGCCGTATGTTTCGCCTTTAAAAGTTATCAAGCAAGACGGATATATTACAGAAAAGCTTGCCGAGACTTCCGAAAACTCATGGCTGGACGCCGATCCCGGCTATATGTCTCCTATGCGGAATTATCATCCTTCCCGCGACGCCAAGCTGGGACCCTTTACGGTAGGGGTCAGCATAAGAAAAAAAGATTCGCCTATGAGGGCTGTGGTGTTTTCCAATTCCCGTTTATTTGACGAGGCTTATATGGTAACCCCGTCTAACAGAGCGCTTTTTTTAAATACCGTTGACTATATTACCCAGGACGAAGATTTGATAAGTATCCGTTCCAAAGCTGTGTCAGCCAGGCCTTTGAAGGAAACTACCCCGGCAACCAAGAGATTTGTAAAAGTTTTAGATATATTTTTTATGCCTCTTGTTTTGTTTTCTGCAGGGATATACCGATGGAAAAGAAAGGAATATAAAAATTTAAAGAAAAAGAGAATGTACCTCGATGAGTCAATCACCCCTCCCTGACCCTAACGGGTTTGAAGAAGGGGCTTGAACCATGAGGTTTGAGGGTAACTGGTTGATTAGGAGGCAATAAGAATGCAGAAGTTATCAGGAGAGTTAAAGAACGCACCAAGGGATGCTTCTCAAGTCCCTTGCTCTGCAAGCGGGATTTTAAACAGAGAGGAAACT
>JAQICQ010000019.1 GCA_027858455.1 Elusimicrobiota bacterium
CAGAGAGAGACTCTTTTTTTAATCGCCGGCCGGAACATTTATTACAGGTTCCCTCCTTAACATTAAAAGAAAATCTGCCTTTTTTATATCCCCGGGCCCGGCTTTGGGGCAAATTGGCAAAAAGTTCTCTTATCGGAGTAAGCACTTTTGTATAGGTAACCGGATTTGATCTCGGAGTTCTTCCAATCGGAGTCTGGTCTATATTTATAACTCTTTTGATATGGTCTGTTCCCTCAATACTTTTAAATCCCCCTGTTTTAACGGGTTTAGTCCCCCGGGTACTGTTTTTTACCGCTTTATATAAAATTTCTTCTACCAAAGTGGATTTGCCGCTGCCGGAGACCCCGGTTACACAGTTAAAAAGCCCAACCTTAAACCGAACATCTATATCTTTTAAATTAAACTGGGAACAGCCGTAAAGCGCAATCTCTTTCCCCGTGGGCGTCCGGGTCTTATCCGGCCGTCTGACTTCCTTTTTAAAATTATAATAATCCGCGGTCAGCGAATCAGTGCAGTTTTTAAAATCTTTCCCGGTGCCGCTAAATACTATATTACCTCCATGGACCCCCGCACGGGGACCTAAATCCACAATATAGTCCGCAACATCTATAGTTTGGGAATCATGTTCAACGACCATAACGGTATTGCCTATCTCCTGAAGTTCTTTTAAAGATTTAAGCAATCTTTTTGTATCTCTGGCATGAAGTCCAATTGTAGGTTCGTCAAGTATATATACCACCCCCACCAGAGACGAGCCTATCTGGGTAGCCAGCCTTATTCTTTCGGCTTCGCCTGAAGATAAAGTTGAAGCTTTTCTGTCGAGAGAAACATAATCTACCCCTACATCAATTAAAAACGACAGCCGGGAGATAATCTCTTTAACGATTTTGGACCCTATCTTACGGTTATATTCAGTAAGTTTAAGATTTTCCATAAAAGTTTTAGCTTCTTTAACCGGCATCCGTATAATATCGGCAATATTTTTATCATTCACAAAAACAGAGAGAGACTCTTTTTTTAATCGCCGGCCGGAACATTCGGGACATTCCATATCTCTCATAAATGATTTTTGTATCTTTTCTCTTACGTATTCAGAGTCAGTCTGAAGATATCGCCTTTTTAACTGCGTGACTGCACCTTCAAATTCCGAAACTTTTGTATGAGCGGTATTTCTACTCTTAAGTTTAAACTTAAACTTTTTCTTTGAACCGTAAAGAAGGATATCCTTTATCTTCCGGGGCAACTTTTTAAACGGAATATCCATACTGAAATTCAGCTCATCTGAAATTTTTTCTATCATCTGGAAGCGGAATCTTCTGGCAGAACCCTTCCACCGGCCGGTCCTGGTAGTTATCGGTGAACTCCATGGGACAATGGCGCCTTCGTTTACAGAAAGTCCGTCGTCCGGGACTACAAAGGAAGAGTCAATTTCAAGTTTCACCCCCAAACCCGAACAGGTCGGACATGCGCCGTAGGGCGAATTAAAAGAAAAATTACGCGGTTCTATCTTGCCCATACTTATTTCACATACAGGGCAGGCATAATGAGTGGAATATATATCGCGATCTTTTGATATCCCTTCTATCTCAACGGTACCGCCGGATTTTTTTACGGCAATTTCTACAGAATCCGTTACTCTTTCTGCATTACTCTGGCTGCCGGTTATTTTTAACCGGTCTACCATTACTCCGATTTCGTGTTTTTTTCGGCCGTCAAGGTCTATATCTTCATCCAGAGAATATAGTGCACCGTCAATTATAACCGAGACAAATCCTTCGCTCAGAAGACGGTCAAAAAGCCGGCGGTAATTACCTTTTCTGCCTCTTACCATAGGCGCTATAACAGAAATCTCTTTATTTTGTCCGGTTTTTGTTATTTTTTCAATAATTTTGTCTATGCCCTGAGACTGTATAACTCTATTGCAATTCGGACAGCGAACTTCTCCTATGCGGGCAAAAAAGAGGCGAAAATAATCGTATATCTCTGTTAAAGTGCCCACTGTGGAACGGGGATTATAACCTGCCCCTTTTTGCTGTATGGCTACAGCCGGAGGTATTCCGGATATAGAATCGATTTTCGGCTTGTTCCTCTGACCTAAAAACTGCCTTGCGTAAGCCGAAAGAGATTCGACATAACGCCTTTGACCTTCGGCATATACCGTATCAAAAGCCAGAGAAGATTTTCCGGAACCGGAAACCCCGGTAACGGCAATAAATTTATTTCTCGGGAAATCTATATCTACATTCTTAAGATTATGCTCGCGCGCTCCTCTTATTTTTATGTAATTCTGCATTTTTTTAAAAAATCACTTTCTTTAAATATTTTAAATGACAGTGTCTTTCCTATACTTTTCAGACTTTTTGGGGTAGTCCTGATTGTAATGGAGTCCCCTGCTCTCTTTTCTCATTAAAGCGCTTTTAATAATTATTTTTGCTGTTTCAACTAAATTCCTCATCTCTATGAGCGAATTATTTATAAGATAATTCCAGTAATAATGGTTAACTTCTTTTTCAATGATATTTATCCTTTTAAGAGCTTCCTTCATCCTCCGGTTTGAACGAACGATACCCATGTAATTCCACATAAGCCGTCTTATTTCCATCCAGTTTTGCTCTATGAAAACCTGATGTTCGGGCAATTTCTTTCCTGTATATTTCCAGGGAGAAATTCCCGAAGAAATTCCCGAAGAAATTTTCAGGGAAACTCTCTCGGCCGACATATCTTTTATAACCTTTTTTATTCCCGCGGCAATTATTTTTCCGTAAACTACTGCCTCTAAAAGTGAATTTGAAGCCAGCCGGTTTGCTCCGTGAAGCCCCGTGCATGAACATTCACCTATCGCTATTAAGCCTTTTATAGAAGTATTCCCCCGGCGGTCCACTTTAATTCCCCCGCAGCTGTAATGCGCCGCCGGAACAACCGGTATCTTATCGGCGGTTATATCTATTCCCAAACTTTTAAGTTTAGCATATATCATCGGAAAACGCTGCTTAATAAATTCCGGCTTTCTATATGAAGCTATGTCTAAATAAAGATGTTTTAAACCCGTCTTTTTCATTTCGCTATCAATTGCCCTTGCGACAATATCCCGGGGAGCTAACTCTTTGCGGCTGTCATAATTTGACATAAAATTTTCTCCGCCTGTTTCTCCGCCATTTTCTCGGCCCTTTTCTCGGGCAGGGTTTAAAAGAACCGCGCCTTCGCCGCGCATTGCTTCTGTAATAAGAAAGCCTGTTTCTTTAACCGAATAAAGACAGGTAGGATGAAACTGGATAAACTCCATATTTGAAATTTGAGCTCCCGCCCGGTAAGCCATCGCCACTCCGTCCCCGGTAGCGACATCCGGATTGGAAGTGTACTGATAAACCTTGCCACAGCCTCCGGTAGCCATAATTACGGCTCCGGCAAGAAAAGTTTTAACTTTAAGGGTCCGGTTGTCAATTATATATGCTCCCACTGCGCGGCCGTCTTTTAATATAATATCTATTGCGGTATGCTCTGAATACAACCGGACATTTTCTTTTTTCAGGGTCTCTTTTAAAAGATTATCCTCAATCTCATGCCCTGTATTGTCTCCGTGATGAAGTATTCTTCTTACTGAATGCCCCCCCTCTTTACCGAGGTCGGGATTATCCTTGCCGCCGGTGAAATCAACCCCCCAATTTCTCAGATCATTAATACGCTCCGGAGCGGCTTTTACTACCTGCTTTACTGTCTTTTTATCACAAAGTCCGGCTCCGGCTGTCAATGTGTCTTTTATATGTGATTTAAATGTATCCCCGGAAGACGTTACGCCGGCAATTCCGCCTTGAGCTCTGTCGGTTGAAGATTCGGCCGGCCCGGCCTTAGAGACCATGTTGATTTTTATATCTGAATCCGCATAAAGGGCAAACGATAACCCTGCGGCGCCGGTGCCTATAACAAGCACATCGCTTTTTATTATATTCTCATTAACCATTTAACTTACTAACCATTAACTTACTTCAACCATCCTCTGAAGCGCACGGCGCGCTCGCTTGGCTACCCGAGATTCTATCTCTATAGCCGGCTCTAAACTCTTTAATGAAGACAAAACTTTTTTCAAGGTGTTTTTTTTCATATTCTTGCATACCGCCCTGCTGTCGGCAGAAATAAACTCTTTACCGGGGAACTCACGGGAGAGAGGGTAGAGCATCCCGATTTCAGTTCCCACTATAAAGGTTTTATGCTTGCTTTTTGATACAACCCCAAACATACCGCCGGTAGATACGGCATAGTCGGCTAACTTGACAACTTCAGGCCGGCATTCGGGGTGGGCCATAAATATCGCCGAAGGATATTTTTCTTTTATAGCCATAACCGTATCTTTTTTTATCCTTTCGTGAGTCGGGCAAAAACCGTTCCATTTAATAATCTCTATACCTGTTTGCTTCTGAACATAATCCGCGAGATTTCTGTCCGGCGTAAATATAACTTTGGGCGCCTCCAGCGACTTAACTACTTTAACGGCATTAGACGATGTGCAGCAAATATCGGATTCAGCTTTTACTTCGGCAGTAGAATTCACATAAGTTACTACCGGTATTCCGGGATGCTTTTCTTTTAACGCCTTAAGCTGGGCAGCTGTTATCATCTCAGCCATAGGGCAGGTGGCGCCACTCTCCGGCAATATAACTTTTTTATCCGGAGAAAGAATTTTAGCGGTTTCAGCCATAAAGTCCACCCCGCAAAAAATTATTACTTCCGCCTTGGTAGTGGAAGCTTTAACAGAAAGCCCTAAAGAGTCCCCCGCATAATCAGCAATTTTATGAATATCTTCGGGCTGATAGTTATGGACTAAAATTACAGCGTTTTTTTGCTTTTTCAGGCGGTAAATATCTTTTATTATATTCCTCATTAATCAACACCCTTTTTTACAACCACATTATCTATAAGCCGGGCTTTGCCCAGCCGGAGGGCCGCGGCAATTACCACATCCTTTTTAAATTCAGTGACAGGATACAGCTTTTTTGCGTCAAAAATATCCGCATAGTCTATCTCTGCTTCGGGAATATTATCTGCTATTGCTTTATATAGGCTGCTGACAGATATCTCCTGCCCTGATTTAATTTTCAGCGCTATTTCTTTTAATGCTTTATAAATATAGGTCGCCTGCTTTCGTTCTTTTTTAGTTAAATATTTATTTCTCGATGATATAGCCAGACCGTCATTTTCTCTGACTATAGGACAGCTTATAAGTTTTGTTTTAATATTTAAATCTTTTGTCATCCTCTCTATTACCCGAAACTGCTGGTAATCCTTCTGGCCGAAATATGCGCGATGAGGTTTAGTTATATTTAAAAGTTTGGCAACAACAGTCGCTACTCCGCTGTAATGTCCCGGGCGGTGTTTAGCGCACATATAATCAGTAAGTCCGCCGGCTACATTTACAGTTGTAGCATGACCCTCTAAATACATATTTTCCTCATCCGGAGAAAATATAAGATCGGCATTTTCTTTGGAACATATTTCTTGGTCATTTTTAAAAGTCCGGGGATAGGATTTATAATCTTCTCCGGGTCCGAACTGAGTAGGATTTACAAAGATTGTAACGATAAGAAAATCATTTTCTTTACGGGCTCGGGCTATAAGCGACCTGTGAGCTTTATGAAGCGCGCCCATGGTAGGGACTACGCCTATCGACCGGCCGGATTTGTGTATCTCATCTACAAGCTGCTGAATTTGCGCGGGCTCTTTAATTACCTTCATATAAAAATTTTTTAATAACTTTCTATCTTTGACGGGAAATCGCCTTCTCTTATATCTTTAGAATAGTCTTTAAAGGCTTTCAGGATAACTTCTTCAAGACCGGCATATCTTTTAACAAATTTAGGTTGAAAACCCATATTCATCCCCAGCATGTCATTTACTACCAGAATCTGGCCGTCGCAATCCGGACCGGCGCCTATCCCTATAGTAGGCACTTCAACCTTTTTGGTAATTTCCCGCGCAAGAACCGAGGGTATTCCCTCAAGTACTATGGCAAAAACTCCGGCACCTTCAAGTATTTTAGCATCTGTTACTATTTTTGCCGCCACGGACTTTTCTTTGCCCTGGACTTTATACCCCCCCATTTTATGAACCGCCTGCGGAGTAAGACCCAGATGGCCCATAACCGGGATATTGTTTTCAACAAGCAGTTTTATTGTATCCGCTACGGGCTTTCCACCCTCTAATTTAACCGCTTCGGCGCCTGCTTCTTTTATAAGTCTCCCGGCTGCCTGAAGCGTCTTTTGTTTTGTGACATTATAGCTTAAAAACGGCATATCCGTTACCAGAAGGCCTTCGGGTCGCGCGCGTTTTACAGCCCGGGTATGATGTACCATTTCATCTATTGTAACCGGGATAGTATTCTCATACCCCAGTTCTACCATACCAAGCGAATCCCCCACCAAAACAACATCTATATCAGCCGTCTTCATGATGCGGGCAATAGAAAAATTATAACAGGTTAAAGCAGTTATCTTTCTGCCGGATTTTTTCATTTCTTTTAATTTTGTTGTGGTAATTTTATTCATAATATAATTATTATTCTTAAATTATTGTATAACAATTAACTTTTATTTCAAGCATACTTCCAAGTATAATTTTCTTCTCCTTCTTTTTTTTCTCTGAAGATTGCCACTTTTATATCGCATTGGCACGAAACTCCGGGCTGATAATCAATAT
>JAQICQ010000061.1 GCA_027858455.1 Elusimicrobiota bacterium
ATCTTATATTCCTGTTCGGGGTCTATCTCCATTTCCTCCCCGTCTTTATCTTTTACAATAACATTGAGAACTCTTTTGCCTTTCGGCATTGACTCGTTATATATCATTTTAAGTCCGGATATCTGCAATTTAGAATATTCCTGGGATGCGCTCTGTTCAAGAAGTTCCCTTACCTGCTTTCCGGTAAGCTTCATGGTAACTAAAGTATTCCCGAATGGAGAAAGTTTCCAGATATCCCTTACAGCAACATCACCTTTGGGAATATCATCCCTTATACCTCCGGAATTTTGAAAAGCAAAATCGCTCTCTGTCTCCTCCCTCATTAAATCCGTCTGCCAGTTTCCGAGCGCCAGCTCGCCGTGTTTTCTTTCTTCCCCTGAAAGGTTCTTTGAAAGCCGGCCGATCGAGCGTCCTATTACTTTTCCCATTTCGCCGCTGATATCTTTCATCCTGATTTTTATCATATCTTCTATGCGTTTATCCGGCTTAAAATCTTTAATATAAAGCGGCGTCATGCTCTCTTTATAGGTAAGTACTTTTTTTTCGGCCGAACTGTAATAAAGAGTAATTCTCCCTGCATATTTAAAATTACTTCCGGGCTGTGATACTAAAACATTGTTATTAATTATAGGTTTTTTAACCGGAATATGAGAATGGCCGCTTAAGATAAGATCAACCCCTGAAATGTTTTCTGTAAGCTTAATGTCTTTCCCGGAATACTTTTTCTCGGAATACTTTTTCTCGGAAGAGCCTTTTTCTCTAGCGTTATATGAAATACCTCTGTGCGAAAGTAAAACAATAATATCCGTATCGTCTTTAATCTCTTCTACGCTTTTGGATATGGCAGGCACAGGGTCAACAAATTCAAGGCCCTTTATATTCTCCTTCATAGATATATCAGCCATATCTTCGGTAATTACCCCAATAATACCTATGCGAAGACCGTTTAAATTATATATTGCTCGGGAGGTGAGATATTCAGGGACAAGGCCGGTCTCGGTTTCTAATATATTTGCTCCGAGAATAGGAAAATCGGCAACTTGAGTTAAATTTCTTAAAGTGTCTCGGCCAAGGTCAAAATCATGATTGCCGGCAGCCGCTGCGCTGTAACCGAGGACATTCATAATATCTATTACAAGTTTGCCTTTGCTTAATATTCCCTCGGGTGTGCCCTGGAACATATCCCCCGAATCGGTAAGCATATACGGAACATTAATCTCCGACAGATATCCCCCCAGAACCGCCAGCCCACCTATTTTAGGATGGCCTTCTGTTTCATAATCCACGGAAGGAAGCACATTACCATGACCGTCGGAGGTATAGACTATATCAAACCGTCTTACATTACTGTTAAAATAATATAGGTACGAACCCGCGGCTATTGCCACAAATCCGAAAAACAAAAGTAATCTTTTAAAATATCTCATAATTTATAATCTAATTCTCCTGCTACATTATATTTTACTCTTTAATTATTGTCAAAAAATTATTGAAATTTCCCCACATCATTTGCTTCCATAAGTTTAAGGAATTCTTTATTTGATTCCGTAGATTTCATTTTCTGAACTATAAGCTCCATCGCTTCTACCATGCCGAGCGAATTTAGTATCTTTCTTAATATCCACACTTTTGTAATCTCGTCTTGGGTAAGCAAAAGCTCTTCTTTTCTGGTTCCCGAACGGAAGATATCAATAGCCGGAAATACCCGCTTATCAACCAATTTGCGGTCAAGGTTTACTTCCATATTTCCTGTACCCTTAAACTCTTCAAATATAACATCGTCCATACGGCTGCCTGTATCTATAAGGGCCGTAGCCATAACGGTAAGACTGCCTCCATTGTCTATATTTCTTGCCGTACCAAAAAATCTTTTGGGTTTTTGCAGCGCATTTGAATCCACTCCGCCGGTTAAAACCCTGCCGGAGGACGGCGCGACCGAGTTATAGGCCCGGGCCAGGCGGGTAATTGAATCCATAAGTATCACTACATCTTTTTTATGTTCGGTAAGCCTCTTTGCCTTCTCTATTACCATCTCCGCGACTTTAACATGCCGACGGGCAGGCTCGTCAAAAGTAGAGCTGACCACCTCACCCTTCACCGACCTTTCCATATCCGTAACCTCTTCGGGCCTTTCCCCTACCAGCAGGACTATCAAAGTAACTTCGGGATGCGATGTGGTTATCGCATTGGCAAGTTTCTGAAGTATTATAGTCTTTCCTGCCCGGGGCGGTGACACTATAAGCCCTCTCTGACCTTTACCTATTGGTGTCAAAATATCCATAACCCTCATTTCTATTTCGTCTTTTGTGGTCTCAAGCTGTAATCTCTCCTGCGGATAAATAGGAGTTAACTGGTCAAACTTTGTCCTCCCTCTTATAATAGAAGGGTCGGCTCCGTTTACTGCCTCAACTTTTAAAAGCGCGTGATAACTTTCCCCTTTTTTGGGTGTCCTGACCTCTCCGTAAACACGATCGCCGTTACGAAGCAAAAACTTTGTTATCTGGGAGGGAGAAATATATATGTCGTCCGGGCCGGTTATGTAATTATTGGTGCTGGCCCTTAAAAAACCAAAACCATCGGGAAGTGTTTCCAAAACCCCTTCCATATATTTTTTATCCGTACATTCCTTCCGGTGATACCCTTTCTGCACCGCCTCAACAAGTTCTTCTTTTTTAAAGTCATTGATGTTTTCTACTTTGTACTTTTTCGCCATAGACTTTAGTTCTTTAACTGTTTTTTCTTCAAGTTCAGAAATTCTCATACTTTTCCCTCTCCTTTATTCTTTTTATTATTTTTTCTATGTCCACTTTTGTCTTTTTAATATCTTTACCTGTATCTACCGTATAATCCGCTCTTCTCTTTTTTTCCTCCTGGTCCAACTGCATTGAAAGCCACAGAAGGGCTTCCTTCTTATCCGAATTAAGCTTTTTCTTTATTCTTTCTATAAGTATATCCTGGGAAGCATAGGTGCTGACAATAATATCAAATATATTCTCCCAGCCCGCTTCAAAAAGAAGCGGAACTTCGGCAGCAGCCGGAGATATGCCTTCAGATTCCCAGACAGAAAATATCTTTTCTATCTCTGTTCTCACCAAAGGATGTATAATATCTTCCAGCTTTTTTTTAAAATCAGAATCTTTTAATATATCTTCCCTTAACTTTCCGGTATCTATTTCCCTGTCATTTTTGATATATTTACCCGGCCACGCGCTTCTTATTTGCTGCCATACTACATTGCCGGGGCTTCTAAGGCTGTTTACTATATCATCAGCGGAGACAACCGGGACGCCGATGTCTGTAAATATTTTAGAGACCGCGCTTTTTCCCGACCCCATGCTTCCGGTTATTCCTATTTTTATCATATCTAATCCAGTTCTTTTAAATTCCGGCCGGTCTTAAAATCAACTACAACCGGCACCTTTAATTTGACCGAATTTTCCATCAGGGCCTTGATCTTTAATTTAGCTTTATCTGATTTCTCTTCGGGAACCTCAAATATAAGCTCGTCGTGTATCTGCAGGAGCAGTTTTACCTCCTGCTCGTTGAAACTATAGGTTTCGTTTAAATTTCCCATGGCTATCTTTATAATATCAGCCGAGCTGCCCTGTATGGGGGTATTTATGGCCATCCTTTCCGACATTGTCCGCCGCATATGATTAGAAGAATTAATTTCCGGAAGATATCTTTTCCGGTTAAATATAGTCTCTACATACCCCCCCTTTTTTGCCTCCTCAACTATATTTTCCATGTATTCTTTTACCCCGGGAAACTGCTTAAAATATTTATCAATAAAATCTTCAGCTTCTTCCTTGCTCATATCTATCCGATTAGATAACCCCCATGATGACATCCCGTAAACTATTCCGAAATTTATTGCTTTTGCATTTTTCCTTAATTCCGGAGTAACTTTAGTTTTTTTTATGCCGTATATCTTTGCCGCGGTCTGGCTGTGTATATCCTCGTCATTTTTAAAACTGCCGATTAAATTTTCATCACCGGATATGTGAGCAAGCGCCCTTAAATCTATCTGAGAATAATCAGCGCTGATAAATACTTTTCCCGGCGCGGCAATAAATGCTTTTCTTATAAGAGTCCCTTCTTCAGACCTTACGGGAATATTCTGCAAATTCGGATCGCTGGACGAAAGACGCCCTGTCTGAGTTCCGGTAATATTAAAAGTTGTATGAAGCCGTGAAGTATCTTTATCCGCCATATCTTTTATCGGCTCTATATAAGTTGAAACCAACTTTCTTAATTTCCTGTACTCAATTACCTTTGCCGGGAGAGGATGGCTTGACGACAGTTTTTTAAGCACGGACGCAGATGTCGAATATCCTGTCTTAGTCTTTTTTCCCGGTTTCAACTCAAGTTTTTTAAATAAAATCTCCGAAAGCTGTTTGGGAGAATCTATATTAAATTGCCGCCCGGAAAGTTCAAATATATCTTTGCTTAAACTGCTTAACTTTTTATTAAATGCCTTCTCGGAATCTTTTAATTCCTCTATATCTATCATTATACCGGTCAATTCCATCTCAGCCAGAATTTTAACAAGCGGCATCTCGGTCTCTTTAAAAAGCCGGTACTGGCCGCGGGTTTTCATCTTTGTAAGCATTATCTTTTTTAAGCCCTCAACCGCCGACAAACGGCCGGATACAATTTCGGCTATCCCGGGTATTTCTTTTTGTTCGGCGTCCTCCGGGATATCATTAGGCGCCCAGCCCAGATGGCGCGAGCTTATATTTTTAAGGCTCTTTATCCCGGTTTTTGAAGTCAGTATATAGTCCGCCGTTATTACATCAAAATCAAGTTTATTAAATTTTAGGCCTTCTCCCTTAAAGAAACGATAAATCCTTTTTAAATCATACCCCCCTATCTTAATGCCACTGCTGTATTTGCCGTCTTTTAAGAGTTCCTTTATATCCCCCCATTTCATCTGCCCGCCCGCGCCTAAATAGCTGTGTCCTACCGGAATATATATAATTTTTGCGCCTTTACAGTAAAATCCCAGGCCGGTAAGGTTATCCGCCGAATCTTTTAATCCTCCACCGGATTTTCCTCCGAATCCTCCCCCGAATTTTCCTGCGAAAAGAACCTCAACTTCCATAGACCCTCTTTTAGAAGCAAAGTCAAGGTACTCTTTAATACGGGCGCTATCTTTTACAATCTCGTATTCTACATCCTCTTTTAAATTATCGGTCTCTATCCAGTCCGAAATTAAACTCATGAAATTTAGTTTTCGAAGTTCATTTTTAAGTTTCGCCGAATCAGGCCCCTTCCACAAACAATCGTCCGGATCTACGGGCAAATCAATATTATCTATTAAATCCACAAGTCTCTTTGTTAAGATACAGTCTTTTTTATATTCTGCCAGTTTATCTTTTGTGCTCTCTTTTAGATCATCAAGGTTTTTATATATTTCTTCAACAGAGTTATGTTTTTTCAAGAGTTTTTTAGCAGTTACAGGACCTATCCCTCTTACCCCGGGAAGGTTATCCGATTTGTCTCCTATAAGAGCAAGGTAGTCAACTATCTGACCGGGGGATACCTCATATTGTTCTTTAACGGTTTTAACATCGTACTTTATATCCTTCATACCGTTTTGGACAGAAATATTGTCATTTACAAGCTGAAGCGCATCCTTATCGCCTGTAACTATAACCACCCTGATATCCCGGTCGGAGGCTTCGCGCGCCAAAGAAGCAATTGTATCATCGGCCTCGTATCCCTCATAAGCCAGATGTTTTATATTTAAAGCATCAAGCAGCTTCTTTATTTTGGGGAACTGTTCAATAAGTTCGCTATCTGTTTTTTTTCTGTGTGATTTATATTCCGCATACTCTTTATGCCGGAAAGTCGGCCCTTTATGGTCAAATGCTACAAATACATATTCGGGCCGCTCCTTATTTATTATTTTCCTGAGCATTTTCATAAATCCAAATACCGCATTGACCAGAGCGCCGGAACCGTCGGTAAGTCTGGGCAGCGCATGATATGCTCTGTGCATATAAGAATTTCCGTCTACTAATATAATTTTTTTCTTTGTCATTTATTTAATTAATCAACATAACTGTTATGTTGTTTTATTTCAGTATATAAAAATAAAGTCGCCGCAGAATACTTTTTAAATGGTGATTAACGGCTTTTTAGATTTTCATACTTTTGGGAATGATATACTGATTTTACAATTATAAAGTTCCCGTGTCAAATATACTTCTTACGCTCTCTGTCCATTTCCCTTTCCGTGACCCTGCGCCTTAAGGTATCTCTTTTATCTTTTTTGGTCTTTCCCCTGGCTACTCCCAGCTTAACTTTTGCCCAGCCTCTTTTAAAATATATTTTAAGGGGCACCAGCGTCACCCCCTTGTTTTCTATCTTTTTCTTTAAAAGTTTTATCTCTTTCTTTTTTAAGAGAAGTTTTCTGTCTCTTTTGGGGTTATAATCTTCGTCGGAAGACTGCTTATACGGATTAATATGGGTATTTAGAAGATAGGCCTCGTTATTAATTATTTTCGCATAACTGTGTTTGATATCCACCCTGTTATCCCTCATGGATTTAACTTCAGCGCCGGTAAGTTTTATTCCGGCTTCAATTTCATCTATTATTTCATACTGATAATAAGCTTTACGATTTTTAGCTACAGCCATACTTTAACCCCTCCCCGTGACTTTCTCTTTTAATTGTCATTATCAAAAGCCGCGGCCTTAACATTTTCAATTGCCGCGCTGTCTATATTATATAACTCTTTTATCCCATCAATATTTATTAAATATTTATTTTCGTATAAGTCTTTTTTCCCGGATAAGTCTTTTTTCCCGGATAAATCTTTTTTTTCGGATAAATATCCCTCTTCGGAAAGAAAAATTTTAAATACTTTATTTTCTTTATCCGATTTCTCCGAACCGTCCGGACTGTCTGAACTGTCTGAATAAACATATCTTATAACCGCATAAGGAACGCTTTTTGAAATATCCCGGTCTTTTTCCACACCGGTTATCGGAGCCGCAGAGAGCGTTTCAGTTAAATTTTTAAATCTCCCGGTAGATCGTTTTATCTCATATAAATCTTTTTTTATCTCTACCTGTATTTTATCTATTTTACTGAAATCCTCTCTCAATACATACGGGTCTTTCCAGAAACTTTCTTCGGGCTTAACATAAATATACCTGCTTATGCCGCCGGTAAGATAGACTTTTGAACTACCTTTTATACGAAAATATATATTTGCCCTCGTATTTGTCCGCATATTTGTCCGCGAAAAACTGTTCTTTCCCAGGTAAAAAGTCACAGGCTCTTCTTTA
>JAQICQ010000105.1 GCA_027858455.1 Elusimicrobiota bacterium
TATGCTTTAACCGGCATACCTTGTTCCCCTGAGAGAATTAGAAAAAGAAGAAAGTCAGCATTAGAAATAAAGGTATTATAAAATGAAGACAGTAGTTTGTATTAAGCAGGTTCCCGACACTACGGATGTAAAAATAAATCCCGAGACCAATACTCTTATAAGAGAGGGTGTGGATTCTATAATAAATCCTTTTGATACCTATGCCATAGAGGAAGCCTTAAAGATAAAAGAGCAACTCGGCGGTGAAATTATAGTAATGACTATGGGGCCTCCACAGGCCGAATCAGCTCTCCGCGAAGCAATAGCGCTCGGGTGTGATGAGGCGGTACTTCTTACAGACAGAAATTTTGCCGGCGCCGACACATGGGCTACTTCTTATACCCTGGCACGGGGAATAAAAAAGATAGGAGAAGTTGACCTCATTATATGCGGAAAACAAGCTATTGACGGGGATACCGCCCAGGTGGGGCCGGGAATTGCCGAGATGCTGGATATCCCGTGTGTTACTTATACCGGTAAGGTTAAAGAAATAGACGAAAAAGGTTTTACCGCTTATCGCATGACAGAGAGCGGCCATAATGTTATTAAATCTCCTCTTCCTGCTCTTATAACCGTAGTAAAGGAGATAAATGAGCCGAGAATGCCATCTTTGAGGGGTAAGATGAATGCTAAAAAGGCGGATATAGAACGCTACAGCGCGGCGGATTTAGCATGTGATTTAGAAAGTATAGGGCAGATGGGTTCGCCTACGGTAGTTAAAAAAATATTTGCTCCGCCCGTAAAGGGCAAGGGCAAGATTTTTAAAGGAGAGCCGGAAGATACCGCTTTAAAACTTGCCGGTGAACTTAAAGATAAAGGAATAATTTAAAATTTAAAATGGCGATAAATGTAGACAAAAAAAAGTGTTCTGGTTGCGGGCTCTGTGTGGAATCATGTCCGTTTGGAGCTATCACGGTAAAACCCAGAGAGGAAACCGGAGACAGCCATCCGCGATTTGAGAAAATTGCGGTAATTAACGAAGCATGCACATTTTGCGGAGCCTGCGTAGATGCATGCCCGCTGGACGCGATTACTATTACAAGCCAAGTAAAAAAACCGGCGGTGGACCTCAAGGAGTATAATGGTTTATGGGTATTTGCCGAGCAGGTAGACGGTGAAATTCAGGAAGTTTCGTTTGAACTTTTGGGAAAAGGTTCCGAACTTGCAAAGAAACGAGGATGTGAATTGTCGGCCGTTCTTTTCGGATTTTTCGGGAAAAGTTTCGGGAAAAGTTCCGGGAAAAGTTCCGGGAAAAACGTTAAAGATAAGGCCAAAGATCTGATTGCTCACGGCGCCGACAAAGTATATGTTTTAGAAGATAAAGCGCTTATGAATTTCATGGATGAACCCTATACGGATGCTCTCTCTTATATGATAGATGAATTTAAACCCGAGATAATACTTATGGGAGCAACTACTATAGGCAGGGCATTTGCATCAAGAGTGGCAGCAAGGATATTTACGGGACTTACAGCGGATTGCACGGAGCTTGATATAGATCCGTCTAGCAAAATACTTCTTCAGACACGGCCTGATTTCGGCGTAAATATAATGTCGACCATACTTACAGAACATCACAGGCCTCAGATGGCCACCGTCAGGCATAAGGTTTTTAGTCCTCTTGACAAAGATACTTCCAGGGACGGGGAGATAATAGAGGTGGAGTATCCCGGAGAACTTTCTTCTAGGACAGAACTTATAGAATCTATAAATGATGATACCATAAAAGTTAATCTTACCGACGCCGATATAATTGTGTCCGGAGGAAGGGGCCTCGGTAAACCTGAAAATTTTAAATTAATCAGGGAGCTTGCAGATCAGCTCGGGGCGGCAGTCGGGGCTTCAAGAGCGGCGGTAGATGCGGACTGGATACCTTATTCTCATCAGGTCGGCCAGACCGGCCGCACAGTCGGGCCCAAGGTCTATTTTGCCATTGGAATTTCAGGAGCAATACAGCATCAGGTCGGGATGAGATCTTCGGATATTATCGTAGCCATTAATAAAGACCCGCATGCTGCTATATTTAATATTGCTGATTACGGCATAGTCGGCGACCTTTTTGATGTGGTTCCCGCTTTGATAAAAGAATTAAAAAAGTAAAATTGTTTTTATATATAGTATAGAGAAGTATTGTTAACTTAAGAGGTTAAAAAAATGTTTATTATGATGAAACAATCTACAAAAAGAGCGCTTATTATTATAGGGGCAGTAGCAGTTGTGGGTGTAGTTGCCTGGGGGCTCAGATATAATTTCAGCATGCCGGCTCTGCGAGGCGATACTCTCCTTACTTATGTGCCTCATAAAAGTCCGGGAGGCTCCCTGGCGGGAGTAGCGGGGATAAACAGGCTCGCCGATAAATATTATGAGATTAAAAAGACGCAGTTTTACAAATCTTTCCGCGCCGGCGAACTTTATAATCTTTTAAAAGATAATGCTTCTTTTGAAGGAGTAATGAATAGCGGGCAGATTAACTTAAATGTCAGGGATGAACTTGATACTCAAAAAGTTATGGATATTATTGGGGATAAATTTATTGTCGCGCTTTACAGGGCCAAACCGGAACCAGAATATATCATAATATCGAAAATTGACGATAAATCGGGTGTTAAATCTGTCCTTTACAATGCATTAAAAAACAGCGAACTTACAGTGGATAATTATAAAGGTACGGGAATAGATGCTTATTCAAGGTCCGGATATTATTCTCTTTACAAAGGATATTTGGTAGCGGGTAATTCAATAGGACTTATTAAAAAGACAATGGAACTGATTGCCGGAGAAGAGAGTGTTACTAATTTTAATTCTGTATATCCGCAGATAGAAGATAGTATGGATGCTAATGCAGACGGTTATATATTTACTGTAAATAAAGAATTAAAGAATATTATTGAGAAATATACAGATAACCAATGGCAGTCGCCAAAACTTAAAACCACCAAGGGGTTATATACCTATCAGGAATTTTATAACAGAGACGGTATATATATAAAATCCAGAGGATATTTTGCTGAAAAAGAGAATGATAAAAATAGCCCTCAAAAGAGTACACCAAAAACTGGGGAGAGTGAATCTTTAACTATAAATCTCATACCCGGGCGGCCGCTTGTTGCCGGAGCGCTGAATAATACAGGGAGCAGTTTAAAAGATTACGACAGATTGGGCGGTAAAGAAACCGTCGGCAGAGAATTATATGATAGGATAGACAAAGGTATCATAAACAATATTGACGGAGAAGCCGGCTATGCAATTTTAGGGCCTGAAAACGAAGATATAAAATCAATTCTGCCCCGGCTGGTAATTTATCTGAAAGTTAAAAACAGAGCAGCTGCAGAGAAAATCTCCGGCCATGTTGAAGACATTTTAGGTGTTGAAATGAAAGATAAAAAGTATAAAGATAATTCCTATAAAACTGCTTCAATACCGTTGCTTTTCGGCCAAAAGATTAAGGTAAGTATCTGTTCGTTAAAATATAAAGGCAATGTATATTTTATAATTGCCAGCCCCTTTGATGTTCTTGAAAAGGTCATTGATATAAGCCGGGGAGAATTAAAGAGTTTAAAAGAATCCCCTGAATGGCGGGAGATTTCTAAATTTTTGCCGAAAAAATACAATGGGTATTCATATGCGGATGTAAATGCTGTTTCAAATACAGTAGGCGTCTTTATAGCAAAGCTTCGCGGGAAAAAAGAGCTTGAAAATTTTTTAAAAACCGCTCCTTTTTCCTGGATAGGGCCTTCTGCTTCTGTGGGGTCGGCAGATGACGATTCGACAATAGTGCATACCTATATTCCTATGCAGGATTTAAGCCGGGAGAATTGGGATAAAATTTTTGAATCAGTAATTCCCATTATAGATTGATTAAGGTTATCTTTAAAAAATATAATCTTGTAAAAATATTTCCGGCATTTTTTTTATTAATATGGCTTGTAAAAGTGCCTGCAAGAGTTTATTCCCTCTCCGGAACCCCTGAAACAATAATAAAAGTAGGAATCTTATCCGGAAAAAAAAGAGTACATATAAAAAGTTACGGCAAGTTAGAAGTAGTTAATATAAATACCCTGGATTTTGTCAGGTTAAAAGCAGGCACAGACTACATGGTGGAAGCTGCCGCCGAAGGAATAAAAGTCGGCGATAAAATTTTAGGAAATGAAGTTCGTTTTGTGTCCCTCAGCCGGAAAGAAATGCTTACCGTAAACGGCCAAAGATTCAGAGATACGATTATGATAAAAAAGACTAAAGAAGGGCTTACCGCAATAAATGAACTGGGGCTTGACGGTTACCTTTTCGGAGTCCTGCCGGTAGAAGTTTCCCCGGCGTGGCCCATTGAGTCGCTGAAAGCCCAGGCGGTTGTTTCAAGGACCTATGTTATGAACAACCTCGGAAAATATAAAAGCAAAGGATATGACCTTTCTTCGGATATATTTTCCCAGATGTATAAGGGGGTGGAAGTTGAAAACCCTAAAAGCAACCGGGCTGTGTCAGAGACCGCCGGCCGTGTTCTTACTTATAACGGAAATCTGGCCAGGGCATATTTTTATTCAAGCTGCGGAGGATATACAGCTGAGATAAAAGAGGTTTGGGGAAATGATATACTCTATATGCGCGGGGTGACCTGTCCTTACTGTAAAGATTCACCGCGTTACCGTTGGGAGAAGAAAATATCTCCTTCCCTGATAAAAGAGAAATTAAATAAAAAAGGATATAATGTTGGAGAGGTAGAAGATATAAAATTTTTATCCCGGACAGCTTCCGGGCGTATAAAAGAGATGGAGATAATACATTCCGCAGGCAAAATATCTCTTAGAGGACATAAATTCAGGATGGCGGTAGGGCCCAATATAGTTATGAGCACCATGATGTCAATAGACCGGTCAAAAGAAAACTTTCTTTTTTACGGCCGCGGTTGGGGGCACGGCGCCGGAATGTGCCAGTGGGGGGCAAAAGGGCAGGCGGAGCGGGGCCGGAGCTACAAAGATATATTGGAATTTTATTTTCCCGGCACAAAAGTAAAAAAGTGGGCTTATTAAAAGCGTTTGGTTTTTAAAAACAGTGAATTTAAAAAGCTCTTCCGAAAATAGTTCTTCCGAATCCGTAAAAAAGACGCCGTCTTTCAGCTATAAGCTTCCTAAAGAGAATATCGCTCTTTACCCTGCAAAACCCCGCCACTTAAGCCGGCTTATGGTGGTGGACCTTTCTTCATTTGAAATCACGCATAAAAAGTTTAAAGACATATCGGATTATCTTGACAGCACCGACAAAGTTGTTGTAAATAACAGCCGGGTTATAAAAGCCAGATTGAAAGGAAAAAAAAGCACCGGAGGCAAGGCAGAATTTTTGCTGCTTGAAAAAAATGGAAATATATGGAAAGCATACGGCAAACCGGCTTCCCGTTTAAGGGAAGGGATGGAAATAACAGTATCTTCCCCCGGCGGAGAGTCATCTGTGGTAAAGATAAAAACCAAACTGGAAGGCGGAGTCTTTTTTCTTAACGCTCCGGAAAACATCCTGGACTACGGCTATATTCCTCTGCCTCCGTATATAGTGTCTAAAAGAGATCTAAGGGAAAGCGATTATTGTGATTATCAGACAAATTTTTCCGAGATAGACGGGTCGGTTGCGTCATCGACTTCCGCCCTTCATTTCAGCCGACGGCTTATAGAGAGCTTAAAGAAAAAGAAAGTTGAATTTGTTCCCGTCACTCTTCATATCGGACCGGGGACTTTTAAACCGGACTATGATATACCCGACCCCGAAAGTTTCAAGGTTACCGCTGCCGCCGCAATGAAATTAAATTCACCGGGGCGTATATGCGCCTGCGGGACAACAGTAATGAGAGCGCTCGAAACTGTTTATTCGGGAGTTTATTCGGGAAAAAAATTCCATCCGGGCAGGGGAAAAACAGATATTTTTATAACTCCCGGCCATAAATTCAGCCCGGTATCTGTATTTCTTACTAATTTTCATCTGCCTGAGACTCCTCTGCTTTTAATGGTCTCTGCTTTTATAGAAGAGTATTATCCGGGCCGGGGCAAAGAGCTGACTTTAAAACTTTACAGGGAAGCGCTGGAAAAAAATTACAGGTTTTTGTCATACGGCGATGCTATGCTGCTCATAGGAGACCCGGCGCTTTTGAGAGATAAAGATGTCTGAAAGATTTAAAATAATTGCGGTTTCAAAAGAAAACAGGGCAAGAGCCGGCCGGTTCAAAACTGCTCACGGTACTTTCACAACTCCGGCTTTTATGAGCGTGGGAACTAAAGGAACAGTGAAAGCTATGACCCCGGAAATGCTGCAAAAGACCGGCGCCGAGATAATACTGTCAAATAATTTTCATCTCACATTAAAGCCGGGTATGGACATTATAAGCGCTGCCGGAGGCCTGCATAAGTTTATGGGATGGCCGGGCCCGATACTTACAGATTCCGGGGGATATCAGGTCTTCAGTCTTTCCGATATAGCAAAAGTTAAAGATGACGGCGTGCATTTCAGATCCCCGTATGACGGAAGTAAAAATTATTTCACGCCGGAGAAGGTTGTTAAAACCCAAAGTATCATAGGTTCGGATATTATGATGGTTTTAGACGAGTGTATCGCCTATCCTCACAGCCGCGCTGAAGCTCAAAAGGCAATGATCAGGACAGGGAGATGGGCCCAAAAGAGCAAAGAGGAGTTTGACAGACTGGCCGGAAAATCCGTAACTACTAAAAAAGAGCAGAGTATTTTCGGTATAGTTCAGGGCGGGAGTTTTGAAGATTTAAGAAAAGAATCGGCCGGGATGATTACCGATCTTGATTTTGACGGCTATGCGATAGGGGGTGTTAGCGTCGGCGAGCCGACGCATGCAATAAATAAAATAATTGATTTTACTGTCCCTCTTTTACCGGAAAAAAAGCCGCGTTATGTCATGGGGCTGGGAGATCCGGCTACTCTTGTAAAAGCAGTGGCCCGTGGAGTAGATATGTTTGACTGCGTTATACCGACCCGGCACGGGCGTAATGGCTGGCTTTATACTTCTGAAGGGAGGATTGTTATAAGAAACGCGCAATATAAAGAAGATTTTAATGCCCCTGACCCGGATTGCGATTGTTATACATGTTCTAATTTTACCCGCGCTTATTTAAACCATCTTTATCGGAATAACGAGATCCTTGCCTCCATGCTTAATTCTTTACATAATATACATTTTTTGGTAAACTTAATGTTTAAAATACAAAGTAGTATAAAAGACGGTGGTTTCAATAAGATTGCGGAGGATATATATAAAGTTTATGAATAATGAAAAAGATAAATTTTTAACTGAAGAAGAAGAGCTTAAATGTATGTATCTGAGATTAAAAGAGATGGCCGGCCGGTTAATTGCGATTGAAGAGATGTATCCGGACGCCGGTGATTTTAAAGAAGTAATAAACAAAGCCATAACGGAGCTTGAAAAGGCTTCTCATCTCATAGACAGTGAGGTTATGACTGTAAAAGATTTAAGGTGGGCAAAGAGTTTAAGAGGAAAAAAAAGGAAACAACCGGAAGATTAAAGGGCTGTTCCTAGTATACGTAGAGAAGTAATTGACAGTACAGTAAGAAAGAATGGAGAAAAAATATGATAGATAAAGTTTATGCAATGGCATCACAGTCGGCGGCAGGAGCAGAGTCAAGTTCGCCCATAATGGGGATATTACCGATAATACTGATATTCGGGGTTTTTTATTTTCTTTTGATAAGGCCGCAAAAAAAGAAGATGAAGGAACAACAGGAAATGGTAAACAATTTAAAGAAAGGCGATAAGGTACTTAACGGCGGAGGAATATACGGCCGGATAACGTCGCTTAAAGGTAAACAGGCCGAAGTTGAGATTGCAACAGGCACAAGGGTTACAATTAATAAATCGTCGCTTTCCCGGATCCAGCCCATTGAGGCCGAAGTAGTTAAAAAGTAGCAAAGAGGCAGACAAATGCAAAAGTCAACCCAGTGGAAAATAACCATAACATTAGTCATAATCGGCCTTTCTTTGTGGTTCTTGTACCCCTCATTTCAGTGGTACTCTAAATCAGTTAAAGAAAGACAGAAACTCCAGGAAATAGGTGATCCTGTTATTGAGAAGACAGTGAAGTTAGGGCTTGACCTGCAGGGAGGGATGCGCCTGCGCCTGGAAGTTGAGCTGGATAAGATACCCGAAGATATGGAAGCAAACGAAGCTATGAACAGGGCTCTGGAAATTATTAGAAACAGGGTAGATCAGTTCGGGGTTTCTGAACCCCTTATCGCCCGGCAGGGGTTAAACTGGATAATTGTGCAGCTGCCGGGAGTAAGTGACGCAGGCCGCGCGCTTGATCTTATAGGCAAGACAGCTCTTTTAGAATTCAAACTTGTAAGCGACAAATCCACAGGACCCGAAGAGGAAGTTCCCGAAGGTTATGAAGTGTTAGAGGGAAGACAGAATAGAGAAAAATATTTAGTTAAAAAAGAAGCAGAACTTACCGGAGCGGCCCTGGATACCGCGGAAGTGAAAGTCGGAGGAAACTTTAACCGGCCCAGGATATCTTTTACCATGAAGAAGGAGGCCGCGGAAAAATTTAAAAATATTACAGAACTTAATGTAAACCGGAGGCTGGCAATAGTATTAGACGATGTAGTACAGTCGGCTCCCAATATTAAAGAAAGAATCCCTAACGGCCAGGGTATAATTGAAGGCAATTTTACTATGGAGACAGCAAAAGACCTGGCTATAGTACTCAGGGCCGGAGCTCTTCCCGCGCCGGTTAAAATCATAGAAAAAAAAGTAGTGGGCCCGAAACTCGGTAAGGATTCAATAAACTCCGGGTTAAAGGCGATGCTGGCCGGACTTATACTCATAATGTTATTTATGGTGATTTACTATAAAAAAGCAGGTCTTATCGCTGATATTGCCCTCTTATTAAATATTGTTATTCTTTTCGGAGCTATGGCGTATTTTCACTTTACACTGACTTTGCCGGGTATAGCCGGGATCATTCTTATAATAGGTATGGCGGTTGATGCCAATGTGCTGATATTTGACCGTATTATAGAAGAACTTGGAAAAGGAAAGACTCCGCGGGTTGCCATTGATGCCGGGTACAAGAAAGCTACAACAACTATTTTAGATGCAAATATTACCACACTCATTGCCGCGATGTTATTATTTCAATTCGGAACCGGACCGGTTAAAGGGTTTGCCGTAACTTTATTTATAGGCATAGTAGCCTCGATGTTTACTGCAATTATAGTTGCCAAGACTATTTTTGATATGATTACTTCGGAACGACAGATAAAGGAGTTAAGT
This sequence comes from Elusimicrobiota bacterium, assembly GCA_027858455.1. Taxonomy (GTDB): domain Bacteria; phylum CG03; class SLGR01; order SLGR01; family JAGXOG01; genus JAGXOG01. The sequence continues at coordinate 9,335 of JAQICQ010000105.1, forward strand.
ATATAATGCGGTTTTTAAGAAATACAAAGATAGATTTTTTAGGAAAAAAATGGATAGCGTATATATTCTCGGGTTTACTGGTGGTAAGCTCAATTGTTTTGACTTTTACAAGTAAGCCTAATTGGGGAATTGATTTCACCGGCGGTTCGCTCATACATATGGAATTCAAGCAGAAACCCGACATTAAGGAATTGAGGGAAATATTTAATAAATCGGGTTTAGAAGGGGTTGAAATACAGAAATTCACAAATGAAAAAGTTGTGATGGTCCGGGTGCGTAAAGATTATGAAAATGCGCTGGAAGAAGTAAATTCCGCGCTTGAAGGGGAAAATCTGCCGGATAATGATTATACGGTTTTAAGAAATGAAATGATAGGACCGTCCGTAGGTGTTCTTTTGAGGGAAAAAGCAGTAAAAGCTTTTGTGTTTGCTTTTCTGGCTATAATACTATACGTAGCATGGAGGTTTAAGGGTGGTATATGGGGCATCGCCGCTGTCCTGGCGTTGGTTCACGATGTAGTTGTAACCTTTGGAATTTTAAATTATCTGGGAGTGACATTAAATTTGCCGGTGATTGCGGCTTTGCTTACTCTGGCCGGATATTCTATAAATGACACTATAGTTGTATATGACCGTATCCGGGAGAATTTAAAAGTTTATTTTAAAGACCCTCTGGATAAAATCATAAACCGGAGCATCAATGAAACTCTGTCGAGGACAATAGTAACTTCAGGCACAACACTTGTGGTAGTTCTGGCTTTGTTTTTTAAAGGGGGCGAAGTATTGCGAGGATTTTCGCTTACGCTTCTTATAGGAATAATTATAGGTACCTACTCTTCAATATTTATAGCTTCGCCGCTTGTATATCTGTGGAAATCAAAGAAATAAATATTTTTAAAAAACGTGAATAAAATTATAGGGTTTAAAATAAAGATAAGAAAAAATGAGGTTTTAAGAAACCTTAAATACACTTCAAAGACCGGGGATATTCCCAAAAACATAGAAAATATAATCAGTAAACAAATTGAAGAGGGCTATAGTTTAATAGAGCCATCGGTAGTTTTTGAAACCTTTAAAAGCGCTTCTTCTGGTTATGAAGATATTGTAAAGAAAGTGCTTCTCGGGTCCGGCCATGTTGAGGATATATTAGACGATGCATACGGGTTTACTCTTATGGTAGCGACTATAGGTAAAAGGCTTGAAGAGAAAATTGAGAGATTGAAAGAAGATGATTTAACAGCGGCTTTTGTTCTTGACGCTGTCGGGTCAGAAGCTGCCGAGCAGTCGGCAAACTTTGTTTCAGGTATTATTAAAAGAGAGGCGAAACGGCGGGAATGTTATTTGAGCAGGAGATTTTCGCCCGGATACGGCGACTGGCCGCTGGCGGCCTCCGGCGAGATTTTAGATTGTTTAGATACCGGCAAGATTGACATAAAAGTCAGAAAGTCGGGAATAATAAATCCCCGCAAAACTGTTACCGCTATCCAGTCGTGGTTGTTTGCGTAGCGTTAAGAAAAATGACAACAATTTGTCATTTTTTAGTGAAGCACACTTGTTAGTAGCGTTAAGAAAAATGACAATAATTTGTCATTTTTTAGCGAAGCACACTTGTTAGTAGCGTTAAAAGAAATATCCTAAATGGTTATTTCTTAGCGAAGCACACTTATTAGTAAAGGGGACTAATTTTAAATAGGGACAGTTCCCAAAAAAACAGAGGTTTTTTATTATGAATAACAAAAAGGTGACATTTATAGACGGTGCCATGGGAACAAACCTAAATGCTGCCGGCGTCACATCTTCGCCGGAAGCAAATATAGAGCACCCCGGAGTTGTAAAAAAAATTCATCTTGATTATATTAATGAAGGTGTTGATATAATTGAGACTAATACTTTTTCCGCTACTTCTCTTAAATACGATAACTATAAAGAAATAAATAAAAAAGGCGTAGAGATTGCTAAGGAAGCTCTCTTAGAATCCGGCAAAAAATCCGTCCAGATAGCCGGCTCTGTAGGAGCTACCGGGAAAATGGTGAAGCCACTTGGGTCTCTTGATTTTGAAGAAACAGTAAATATTTTTAAGACTCAGATAGAAGTTCTCCGGGATTCCGGCGCTGATATGCTTATTATAGAAACCATGGACGACCTTTCTGAATTTCGCGCCGCTCTTATCGCCGCCGCCGAAACTGCTCCTGAATTAAGATTAATAGCAACGATGACTTTTTCTGAAGGGGACCGCACATCTACCGGTACTCCTCCGGAGATTGCCGCAAGGGTTGCCGACACTCTCGGCGCCGATATTATAGGAGTTAATTGTTCTTTCGGCCCCGAAGGGCTTATAGATGTAGTAAAAAGGATGAGGGCGGTAACAAAAAAACCTTTAATTGTGCAGGCCAATGCCGGCATGCCGGAGTTAATAGACGGAAATACTGTCTTTCCGGAAAGTCCGAAAGAGTATGCAAAGTATGCTAAAGAGCTGGTTAAAGCAGGGGCGTCTTATATAGGGGGCTGCTGCGGGACTACAAAAGAGCATATATCCGAGCTTATAGATACTCTCAAAGATATTAAACCGGGCCCGGCGCCCGAAGAAATCCCTCTTTTTATATCTTCAAGAACTACATTTAAAATATTTGGCAGAAAGCCTTTACTTATAGGAGAGAGAATTAATCTTGTGGCGCATCCTGAGCTAAAAAAATCAGTAGACAGGATGGTGAGGGAAGGGTTAAGGCAGAAAAAAGCATCGGCCGACGCGCTGGATATAAATACCGTTACTCAAAAAGAGATTACAGCCGATGTTGCAGAAGCTGTCAATTCAAGGGTAGGCCTGCCTGTGGTATTAGACAGCCAGGACGCCGAGACTGTAGCTGAGGTTGCAAGAAGGTATCCCGGAATACTTCTCTTAAATTCCGTTTCCGCTGAAAAAGAAAAAGCGCAAAAACTTTTACCGTTAGTAAAAAAATACGGATTGCCCTATATAGGTCTGTGCGTATCCGATTCGGGAGTTCCGGGTACTGTTCGGGAAAAATTAGAGGTAGCTGATTTAATAATTAATCAGGCAGAAAAACAGGGCATTGACCCTGCAACTATTGTGATAGACCCTGTTGTTTTTGCCGTCTCGTCTGACATTGATTCGGCAAAAGAGACTTTAAAAGCAGTCTCTAAAATTAAAAATCATACAGTGCTGGGAGTCAGTAATGTCTCTTCAGGCCTGCCCCAGAGAGCTATATTAAATGAGATATTCGCTGCCTTAGCTGTCGGCCGCAATTGCTCGGCGTTAATAGTAAACCCTTTAAATGCCGATCTGGTTTATGCTGTCCATGCGGCATCGCTTCTTGCCGGGCGTGATAAAAATGCCGAGCAGTATCTTAACTATTTTTCTCCGGAAGGCGCAGAGAAGTTTAAATTCAAAGAAGCTCTGAGCCAGGCTATACTTGAAGGAGACTGGCAGGCTGCCTCAAAGCGTTTAAAAGATCTGTTAAAAGATCTGGCGCCGCTTGAAATTATAAATTCAGCTGTTGTTCCCGCGCTTGACCGTGTGGGGAAAGAATATAATATTAAAAATATATTTTTACCGCAGTTAATAGAATCAGCCGGTGTCGCTGAGAAAGTAATGGAAAAAATTGAATCTAAATTAACCGAATCCGGCGGCCGATTAAAGGATAAAAGAAAAATTCTTTTTGCCACGGTAAAAGGCGACATACACGATATAGGAAAGAATCTGGTCGCTCTTATATTAAAAAATCATTCATATCAGATAAAAGACCTGGGAGTTGATGTCCCCTCAAGCAAAATTGTAGATAGCGCAATTAAATGGGGAGCCGACATTATCGCTCTTTCTTCACTTATGACTACTACCATGGAAGGCATGGGGGAAGTAGTGGATTTATTAAAGAAAAAAGATAAAGATATACCGTTGCTTATCGGCGGAGCGGCGGTAACAGAAAAATATGCCAAAAGCATAGGCGCGCGCTATGCAAAAGATGCGGTGGCGGCAGTTAGCGAGGCAGCTAAAATTTTTAAAGTATGAGAGAAAAAATACTTGTATTTATATTTACAATATATGAGCGGATATTCGGATGGGGTTCGCGAGTTGAAATTACAGGTGAAGAGAGCCTTCCTCCGGGGCCTTTTATATATGCTTTCTGGCAAAGGTATATTGGATTACTTACCTACTCGCATCGCGCCAGAGGAATTACGGTTCTGGCTTCTACGTCAAGGGACGGCCGCATAGCCAGAGGGGTGGGGCTGAATTTAGGGTATAATATAGTAGAAGGCACCGCGTCGTCTCCGGCGACGGGAGCGAGAGCTCTTATAAAATTAAAGGCGGTCTTAAACCGAAAAAGCCGGAAGAATATTATAGC
>JAQICQ010000152.1 GCA_027858455.1 Elusimicrobiota bacterium
CCCGAAGCATGTATTAAAAGTCCTTCTTCTTCCGGTAATATTAAAGAATATAAAATTCTCAAGACCGAATCAAATATATTAATATCGGCAAATATAGTGCCTCTATAGCACTGCTTTTCAAGTTTAAGCCTCATACCCCGGCCGCTGACCAACCAGCCTTTGTCTTTTTTACTTATTTTAATATTATTAACCGGGTCACCTCCGGATTTTAATCTTATTCGAACATTCCGGGCATCATAAGGACTGCCTGAATTTCGACAAATAAAATTCCCGTATCTTTTTCTGATATTTCCCATATCAAGAGAACCGTCACTGTCGCATAATTCAACAGACAGCCCAACTCCGGCTATATTAAATTGTAAATTAGAACTATTCGTAAAGTTCCGCTAACGCTATGGCGAAAAGCAAAAGAATTACCGCTCCGCCGGCCCATACTCTTGAGGTAACTATAATAGGAACTACTATTAACCTTGATACAGCGCCTATTACAGTTGCCGCCAAACCTGCCCATGTACAAAATTTTGCTAATTGTTTCATAACATTTTTCTCCTTCTTTTCATTTTCATTATCTTCAAAATGTGAGAGGCTGAGCCTCTCACATCGGTAAAAAACGTTCATAGCTCAAAAATAAAATCTGCGACCCATTTTACTCTATTGCCAGCAATTTTTGCCTGTAAAGATCTATTATACTTCCATCCTTTATATTGTTGCCTCCACCGTCGCCGGTGACTTTCACCGTAGGCCTCATGGGAGAATCTCCGCGTGTTTTTATGACAACGGCCTTTCTTCCATCATTTAATGTAACTTTGCCCCCCACAGGAAAAAGCGTTATCTCATCTATAAGTAATTTTACAATATCAGCGGAAAATTCTTCGCCTTTACCGCCAAGTATTATCTCTATCGCGTGGCAGTAATTAAATGCCTTACGCCAGGGTCTGTCATGCGTTAATGCCTCGTAAACATCGCTTACAGCTATAATCATAGCAATATGATGTATATCTTTTTCGTTTTTTCTGCTCGGATACCCTCCTCCGTTCACCCTCTCATGATGCTGACTGCTTATATTTACAATTTCTTCTTTTAATTCTTTTGGGATATCGCTCTTAGCGCTTATAATATAGTGTAACTCATTGCTGTGCTCTTCAACTTTTTTCTTCTCGGAATATTTTAATACTTTATCCTGGTTTACTATATCAATATAATTTTTCATACCCATATCATGAAAAAAAGCAGCCAGGGCCACCCGTATTAACTGGTCTTCATTATATACCATTTTCATCGCCAGCAATAACGATAAAATAGCGACATTTACATTATGAGCATATAAATAATTTGAAGGTGTCTGTTCATAGAAAAACTTCAGTATCTTTTTTCTGTTTTCCTTACATGCTTTTAATATCTTACCTAAAACTTTAATATCTCCGGCTTCTATCTTAATCTCGTCATATCTGACGGCTTCGTCCATTTTCTTTTTAGCAAGAAGAAGCGCTTCATTATAAATTTCTTCTATATCCTGCCTCTCAACCTTAGAAACTTTACGGGTTTTCTTCTTCTTATTTTTCTTTTGCTCTCTTTCTTCCGGAGATTTATATATATCTGAAATTTTAATCATATTAAATCATCCATAACACCGCTTATAATATCACTATCTATTATCTCTGTTTTTTTTGTATATCCCGTCAAGAGGCTTAAATCACATATAGAATTAACTCTGCGGGGTATGCCTCCGGAATTATTGTAAATTGCCTCACAGGCTTCGGGTGAAAAAAGTTCATCTTCCCGCCCTGCTATTTTTAAACGATGCCTAATATAATTTTCCATATCGCTCTGATCCATTCTGTCAATGTGAGTTTTTATTCCCACTCTCTGAGCAAGCTGTTTAATATTATTTACTTTTTTTGTGATCTCCGGTTGACCGGACAATATTAAGGTAATTAAAAATTTGTCTTCCTTTTGAAAATTTAATAACATTCTTAATTCTTCAAAAGTTTCTTCATTATTTATCACATGCGCCTCATCAATTATAACCACTGTCTCTTTCCCGTCATTATAATTATTTTCTATTGCTTTGTCTATTTTGTTTATTAATTCAGCTTTGGTTGAGGGTATATTGTCTTCAAACCCAAGTTTATAAACTATTGCTTTAAGTAACTCTTCGGGCGACATCTGGGGATTAGATACAAATGAAACTTTATACTTTCCTTTTTCCAACTGACTAAAAAGGGTTCTTAAAAGAAGCGTTTTACCACAGCCAAAAACACCGCTCAGCAAAACACAGCCCAGTGATTCGGTAACACCGTATTTTAAACGCGCTAAAGCTTCCTCGTGCTGTTCGGAAAGATAGAGATATTTTGGTTCGGGGGTATTTTTAAAGGGCTTTTCTTTCAGACCCCAGTATTTTTCATACATCTTTGCCTCTCAATTTTCTTGCCTCATCCATAATATTTTTTCTGTAATCCTCTTCGTCCTCCCCCTCTTCTTTGTCTTTCTTCTTATCTGTCTCTTTTTGAGAACCGCCAGACTCGGAATAATCCTCTGCCTTTTTTTTACTTTCGTTATCAACATCAATTTTATCTTGAGAAGTATCTTGAGAAGCATCAACGACGCTTTCTGTTTTTTCTTTGTCTCGTTTCGGCTCAAAATCGGATTTTATCTCTTTTACAGAAATATTTGAGGTTTTATCATCGGAAATATTTAAGTCATTTATTATATCTTTTAATCTGACTGCAACTTCTTGTTCTTCTTTATCATCCGGTTTATCTTTATCTTCTTCCTCCTGTCTTTTTATCTTTAATTCTTTTTCCAAAGATTTTATTATCTTTTCCTGTTTTTTTATAATCTCTTCTTCATTGTTGTCTTTTCGGGTTAATTGGTTTATTTTTCTATCGTATTTTTCTTTACCGGAATTAATCTCTTCATTTAATTTATCTATAATATCTGATTTTTTGTCTAATACTTTTTTAATTGTTTCTTCCTCGTTTTCCATTTTCTCTAACTGTGGTAAAATATTACCTATCTCTGTTTTTAAATCTATATTTTTATTTTCAAGGTTTCTTATTTCTTCCTTTAATTCATCTTCTTTAGAATCTACCTCATCGCTATATTCTTTTTTACTTTCAAAAATAAGTTTTTCTTTATCCGCGATTGTTGTCTGCAAATCTTCAATTTTATTTTCCATCTCAATGATTTTTGTTTCATAATCTTTTACAAGAAGTTTTTGGCGGTCTTTTAGCTGCTTTATAATTACATTTTTTTCCTTAACTTTTTTGGAATTACCCATCATCTTTTCTCGCGCGATATTGGTTAATTTTCGTTGATATTCTTCTATTTCTTTTAAAAGATCTTTATCCGTCATAAGTTATTTCTCTCCCTGCCAACATCAAAGTTACTATCAAAAAATATATAAAAATAGTCTGTGTGAAAATAAGCAGCGCATTTATGGTTCCCGCATTCCTTATGGTATATGCTGAGAAGCTAAATACTGCCGCGCATACCCAAATAAAAATAACCGATTCGGCTTTGGTAAACCCCAGATTAACGAGCCTATGATGAAGATGATCTTTTCCTGTTACCTTAAGCCATTGTTTGAGATTTTTAACAGTCCCGTTCTTTATTCTTGATATAGTAGTATATACCATATCAAATATATATATAGAAAATATTAACAACGGTGTTGCTATCGCCACCGGTGTATTATGCGCTCCCCATGAGACTGCTATCGCTATAGAGGCCAGAAGAAAACCTATAATGGTCGCCCCGTTATCTCCCAAAAATATTTTTGCCCGTGGAAAATTATAAGGCAAAAACCCGGCGCAGCTGCCCGCAAGACCTATTGCCAGCCAGGATATATTCCTCATTCCGTTAGCCATTGCTATAATAAAAAGTGTTACGGAACTAATTAACCCCAACCCCGGAGCTTCTCCGTCCATACCGTCCATATAATTAAATGCGTTAGTAATACCTACAACCCCTATATATGTTACCGTTATATCTAAAATATCCTTTAAAACCCAGCTGTTAGGAAATACTTTAACTCTTATCCCAAAAACCACTAAAACTGTAGTTGCGATAAGCTGTATCACTAATTTTGCGCCGGCTGGAATTGGTTTTAAATCATCAATTAACCCGCTTAAAAATATTATAGCGCCTCCGACAAGCACCCCATATACTTCCCGCGAAAAATTTAAATTTCTTAAAAGTGTGACAAAATAAGCTGCTGCAACGGCAAGTCCCCCTGTAACAGGAATAGGATATTTATGTATTTTTCTCTCTGACGGATAATCAAACATATTAAATTTTTTGCCGAGAGCATAAAAAACCGGAGTAAAGAGAACCGTCCCGGAAAAAGACAAAAGAAAGATATAGAGCCATCTGACTTCACCAAGATAAAAAACAGTTCCGCCTTTCGGCTGCAATAAATAAATAAAAAGACCGGCAAAACAGATGTAGGTGAACTTTTTCATCCGATATTTTTGTCCAAATTAAGACCCCAATCCAGCGAATAACGAAGCGGGACAAATCCTTCCGCATATTTAACTCTTCCCTGGTATCCCCTAAATATTGCGCAAGCACGCGCGCTTTCAAGAATTGAGAGCCCCTCAACTCGCATAGCGTCAATTTGAGAAGAATGCGCTTTCAACAATTCTTTTTTGTGTTCCCAAGATTTTCCTATATCCATAAAAACAGTAGGATTAAAATCAATTGACGTCGGAACTTCATAATATAAAACATCTCTTCTATACCTCGTTGCGGACTGCATATTGTTTGCCAGAATTCGGTGGTCTTGATGCGTGTCTTTTGTATAATTTGTAAAAATTAAAACAGGATCCACCTTGTTTAAAATATTTTCTACAAATTTTATCACTTCCCGGGAAAGCGGCAGGTGTGTGTCTTTATACTTACCCCACCATATTTTTTCTGCGCCGAGTATCTCAGCGCTTTTTGTCTGTTCTTCTTTTCTGTCGGCCCCTCCCGCACCGCCGTCGGTCATTATCAAAAAATGTATATTGTATCGTTTTCTTAAATTTAGGAGCGTTCCTCCGCAGCCGATTTCAATATCATCGGGATGCGGGCCTATGGCAATAATGTTTTCTTTATTATTCATATTTCAGCCCCCGGCTTTATTTTTTCATTAATAATTTCCTCTATCTTATAAGGTGTAAACGGTTTAATGAGAATTTGTAAAATACCCATTTTTTTACTTTCAATTTTAATATCAGCTTGAGTGTCCCCGGTCATAAGAACAATTTTTGCGGGTTCCATAATATTATTTTTTATAATTTCTTTTGCCGCTTTAAGTCCGTCACAGTATTTCAAATGTATGTCCAGAAAGAGAATATCACTTTTGTCTATTTTTAGAAGGTTTTTCATTTTTTGGATATTATCAGCAGTTCTTACCTCAATCTCGGGAAATTTTTCATTTATAATCCTCTTTATTGTCCTTAAAACACCTTCGTCATCATCAACAATAAGAACTTTCCCTTTAAAGGCAGCCTGTTTAACTAATGTCCTCAGTTTTTCTATGTCAAACGGTTTTTCAAGATAGTCATATGCCCCGGCTTTCATAGTTGATATCGCTGTTTCCACATCAGGATACCCGGTAATCATTATTACTTCCGTGCCGGGATAATGATATTTTATGTCCCGTATAAATTTATCTCCGCTTATATCGGGAAGTTTTATGTCAAGTAAAACAACATTGTAAAACCGGCTTTTTATAAATTTTTTGCCTTCCTCGACAGAACCGGCTGTATCAACAATAAATTCTTTGTTTTCAAGAGCCTTCCTGCAGGCCTTTCTTATATGAACCTCATCATCTATCACTAAAACTCTGTATTTATTATTATTTATCATTTTAATTAATCCTTAATTTGTTCTAAAAATATTTGCGTTTCTTAATTGCCTATATTATTTTCAAACAAGCCGAACATATTATATAAAAAAATCATTTCCACAATTAAACAAATAATCTACGGCAGTTAAATTAGAAATAAATTCTCCGAAATTCTGTTTATACGGGAGAACTTTAAAATTTTGATATATCAATTCTATATTTTCTTGTTTAAATTTCTCTTCATCCATATAATCCTTACCCCCTCTGCCGCTTATATAACTATCAGCGTTTAATTCTTTACATATATCTATAATTCTCTGAGTACTTGAACTCTTTATCTTTAACTTGGAACTTAAAATATACGGAGTATCTATTTTAAAAATAGTTTTAAGAGTTTTTACTACAGCTATATTTAATGCCCCGAGGCAACTCCACTTGCGGGACAAAACTTCTTTTATTTCACTGAAATATTCCTTAAAATTGTCTGTCTTCCTGTAATTATGTTTTATTGCTTTAATATGGTCATTTTGCCAATTAGCATCGTTATTGATTATTACTTCTTTTATTTTCTGAAAATATTTACCTTTTGTCAAGACAGGCACTGTCAGCCACATTGCTCCATCAGGAGTCTTAATTCTGTTGCGATTCTGAAATTCCCGTTTTTTATATTGCACATCATCCAAAAACACAAACTTATCAGCTCTGTTTATTTTGTCTAAATAACCGAGCCACGGCATATACTGAGGCTGATGTATAGCTATTTTCATTTTTACTTATATACTCCGTAAACTTTTATTAATCTGTCTATCATTACTTCAACAGAATAATTTTCTTTTGCTTCCCGGCGCGCAACGAGCCCCATCTTCTTAATCAGCTCCGGATTTTGAACTAAATAAAGAACTTTCTCATAAAGAGAACCCACGTTAAGATAC
>JAQICQ010000158.1 GCA_027858455.1 Elusimicrobiota bacterium
GAAATAAAACTATTATAAGTTCGGATTTTTTTAATCTGTCTTTTAGTAAATATATGAACGAGAATATAAATGCAACAAAAAACAAAAATGAATACATTTTATAGCCCGGTAAGTAATTATCAAATAATCTGGCGGCAGGCATGAGTAATACAGGATATCCGATAGGATGGCTTATGAGTTCTTTTTGAATATCCTGCATTCCCGCAAGATATCGGGAAGCGTTAATATACCAGGCGTCGTCGTTAAAATAACCTACACAGTGAAAGTTTATTGATAAAAAGTGTATTGCAACAATAATTATTACTGCTAAACAAACTAAATAGTAAAATGTTTTCTGTTTCTTAATGGTTTTATGCTTTTATTAACTGACAAGAGTCCCCATAGAGAGGATAGGCATAAACATCGCAATTACTATCGCTCCGATTACTATACCCATAAAGACAATGACTATCGGCTCTATCATTGAGGTAAGCCCTTCTACGGCTACATCTACTTCCGCATCGTAAAAGTCGGCAATTTTAGAGAGCATCATATCAAGGTTCCCCGTCTCTTCACCTACCGAAATCATCTGCATAACCATCGGCGGAAAGACACCGCTTTTAGTAAGCGGGGCGCCTATCTTTTCTCCCTCACGGATAGCTTCCCTGGCGTCTAATACCGCCCCTTCTATCTTACGGTTACCGGCAGTCATGGCAACGGTATCTAAGGCTTCCAGTATGGGAACACCGCTTTTTACAAGCGTTCCGAAAGTCCGGGTAAATTTAGCTATTGCCACTTTTCTTAAGAGTAACCCGAAGATAGGGACATCAAGTATCTTTGCGTCTATAATCTTGCTGCCCTTATCTGTCTTGTAAAACTGCCTTGTGCCTACTACTACACTTACTATACCGAGTATTATAAAAACGATATACTTTCTCATTATTTCACTTATATTTATCATTACCTGCGTTGGCATAGGGAGCTCTTTCCCAAAACTTGAAAAGACCTCGGCGAACGTTGGTATGATAACTACCATTAAAAATATCGTAACTGCCAGCGCTATAGTTGAAACTACCGCCGGATATACCAGGGCCCCTTTGACTTTCCCTTTCAGGTCGCTTGCCGATTCGAGATAGTCGGCGAGACGCTCTAAAATAACATCTAAAATACCGCCGAGCTCGCCGGCTTTTATCATATTGACAAAAAGATTGTTAAAAGCATCAGGATGTTTGTTCATAGCGTCGGCTATAGCCGAGCCGCTTTCTATCTCTTCCCGAATATCTTCCACTATCTCTTTAAAATAAGGATTTTCTATCTGCTCACTGAGGATTGAAAGACCCTGGACTATCGGCACCCCTGCGCTTACCATCGTCGCAAGCTGCCTTGAAAATATAACGAGGTCTTTCTGCACGACCCTGCCTTTGAACGGGTTGATTTTTTTAATTAAATCAGTTAAAGCGCTTTCTTTTTTCTCTTTTATTTCAAGGACTATCATCCTCTTTTCACGCAGGCGGTCTACAACTACAGATTTTTGCGGCGCCTCCATCGTGCCTTCTACTATACTTCCCGACGGGGCCTTTGCTTTATATGTAAATTCAGGCATCTTTAATTATTGCCTCCTGCCGGCCGAACTTTTACCCATAACTCTTTTCATATCTTTTCTGTCGGTACAGTTATCCATAGCCTGCTCGTAATTAATATCTCCGTTTTTATAAAGGGTATAGAGCGCCTGATTCATTGTCAGCATCCCTTTATCTCCCCCGGTCTGCATCGCAGAGCTAATCTGTTCTGTCTTTTCTTCTCTTATCATATTTCTTATTCCCGCCGTTACTCTTAAAACTTCTACAGCAAGCGCAAGACCTCCGCCTTTCTTCTTACTTCTCATTAAAAGTTTCTGACAAAAAACTGCCTGCAGGACAAGAGAAACCTGGCTCCTGATCTGGGACTGCTGGTGAGGGGGAAATACATCAATTATCCTGTTTATTGACTGGGGAGCATCGGGCGTATGTAAAGTGGCAAAAACCAAATGCCCTGTCTCTGCGATAGTAAGGGCAGCGGCAATAGTTTCGCGGTCCCTCATCTCTCCTACCATGATAATGTCCGGATCCTGGCGCATTGCATATTTTAAGGCGCGCGGAAAAGATTTTGTATCCGATCCAAGTTCCCTCTGGCTGACGATACAGCTTTTATGGTCGTGAACATACTCTATGGGATCTTCAACTGTTACTATATGAGATTTACGGTTTTCATTAAGATAATTAATCATGGAAGCCAATGTCGTTGACTTGCCGCTCCCTGTGGGGCCGGTTACCAAAACCAAACCCATGGGAAGTTTTATGACTTCATTTACCGCCCCGGGAAGCCCCAGTTCCTTGAAAGTAAAAAATTTATTCGGGATAGCCCTCATTGAAGCGCAGATCGCGCCCCGCTGAAGATAAACATTCATTCTCACCCGGCCCAGCCCCTGAACCCCGAAAGAAAGGTCAAGCTCGTGTTCCTGTTCAAACTCTCTTTTCTGCTTGTCGGTAAGTATAGAATATATTATATCCCTGCACTCATCCTTTGAGAGTTTTTCGCTGTTAACCCTTTTCAGATGGGCGTCTATTCTTAAAACCGGCGGAGTGTTCGAATGTATATGCAAATCAGAAGCGTTCTTCTCAAACATCAGTCTCATTAACTTATCTATTGATACTGCCATAATTACCTTCTCTTTCTCTTTAAATATATACTGTTTTTATGCCGACACGCCCGCAGTGACCCTCATTACCTCTTCTGCGGAAGTCATACCATTTAAAAGTTTAACTAGACCAGACTCCCTGAGTGTCTCCATACCGTTTTCACAGGCTGCTTTTCTGACTATATGGGTTGATTCCCGGTCTAAAACCAGCTCTTTTATCTCTTCGTTGATGTCCATTACTTCATAAAGGCCTTTTCGTCCTTTGTAGCCTGTGTTAGAACATGTATCGCATCCCGTTCCCCTATAGAGAGAAACTTTTCCGTCTTCGTCAGAATACTTCTCCAGCTGCTCTTCGGTAGCTCCGAGGTCAGCGAGATAATCTTTTTCAACTTTATATTCTTCTTTGCAGTCCGAACATACTATCCTAACCAGGCGCTGTCCTACTACCATTACTACAGTTGATGTAGTAAGAAAGGGCTCAATACCCATATTATTAAGCCTGGTCATGGCGCCGGGAGCATCATTTGTATGCAAAGTTGAAAATACAAGATGTCCTGTAAGGGCCGCGTTAATTGCAACTTCGGCCGTCTCGGTATCACGAATTTCACCTACCATGACTATGTCGGGGTCCTGCCTTAAAAATGAACGCAGGCCGGCGGCAAAGGTCAAGCCGATATCTGCTCTGGCCTGTACCTGGTTTATACCTTCTAACTGATATTCAATCGGATCCTCTATAGTAACTATATTACGGTCGGGATAGTTAAGAGTGGACAGCGCCGAATAAAGCGTAGTTGATTTTCCGCTTCCTGTGGGGCCGGTAACCAGGACAATCCCGTAAGGCACTTCAATGTTTTTCTGGAATATATTAAGCGGCCCTTCTTCAAATCCCAGCATAGAAAGATCAAGACAGAGAGACGAAGCGTCAAGAATACGAAGCACGACTTTTTCGCCATGCGCTGTGGGACATAAAGAAACACGAAGGTCTATCTCTTTACCGGAAACTTTTATCTTTATTCTTCCGTCCTGGGGAAGCCTTCTTTCTGCAATATCTAAATCCGCCATAATTTTAAGACGGGATACTATGGCATTTTGAAGTTTTTTCGGAGGAGCGTTTACCTCGTGAAGAACGCCGTCTATGCGGTAACGGACCCTCATATTCTTTGCGTAAGGCTCTATGTGAATATCACTTGCTCCCGCATTTACGGCACCCGAAAGCAGAAGGTTTACAATTTTAATAACCGGAGCATCTTCCCCCGCCGCCTCAAGGGTAACGATATCATCCCCGTCCGCAGAATCCTCAACCATCTCCACATCGTCTATCCCGTCTTCGACATCCATATCTTTCAGAATATCTTCCATAGAACCTTTTGCTCCGTAATGTTTTTCTATGGCATTTTTAATTTCCGCGTCCGAAGCAATCACAACCTTTATATCCCGGCCGGTCATTAACCTCAAATCATCGGTAGCAAACACATTCAAAGGATCGCTCATGGCTATGGTAAGTGTCTCATCATCCATATCTATTGGAATGAGCATCTGGTGGCGGACGACGCTTTCGGGAACGCTCTTTATGACTTTAGGGTCAATTTCGCCGTATTCGGAAAGATCGACATAAGAAACTCCGCACTGTTTGCCTAAAAAAGTCAGCAGAACATCTTCGGTTATAAACCCCAGCGCCATTAATATCTGTCCAAGTTTACCGCCGTGTTCTTTCTGCTCTGCCAGGGATTCGGCAAGCTGCTCCTTGGTTATTATGCCTACGTCGCTGAGCAGATCACCCAGTTTCTTTTTTATCGCTGATGATTTCACCATCTTATATTTATCCTCCGTTTTTTGTTTTTATAACTTAAACTTTTTAGAAAATATTATTCTTCGGCGGCCTGCAAAACCGTTACCGCGGCTACATTTACTATATCCTCCACACTACAACCCCTAGAAAGATCGTTAACCGGACTTTTAAACCCCTGCAATATCGGGCCTGTTGCCTTAAATCCCCCCAGGCGCTGGACAAGTTTATATCCGATATTACCCGAATTGAGATCGGGAAAAATTAAAATATTTGCTTTTCCCCCGAGCACTCCGCCCGGGTCTTTCTGCCGGGATACCTCCGGCACTATAGCCGAATCAAGCTGGAGTTCTCCGTCATAAATAAAGTCCGGGGTTTTTGTATCTAATATATCTACGGCTTTTTTTACTTTATCTACAAGCCGGTGGCGCGCGCTTCCTTTTGTTGAAAAAGAGAGCATTGCCACTCTCGGTTCCCAGTTTAAAATATTTTTAACGCTCGCCGCGGTCGCTGTCGCAATATCGGCAAGCTCTCTGCTTCCCGGATCCGGCAGGACAGCGCAATCGGCAAAGACAAGAGACTTTTTTCCGAACTCTTTTCCCGACTCTTTTCCCGACATGATGAAAAAAGACGAGACTATCGGCATATTGTCTTTTACCCCAATATATTTTAGCGCTGTTTTTATAACTGTCGCAGTAGCTGCGGTTGCCCCCGCAACCATACCGTCGCATTGATTATCGTTAATGAGACGACACGCTTCTTTTAATGAATTTTTTCCGCCGTCAAGCACTACTGCCTGTGCTATATTGTTTTCTTCAATGAGCTTTGCCGCTTCTTTAATCCGGCCATCGTTGCCTTCGGGGAAAACTATTGTTTTATTAAAAGTTTTTGCTTGCTTTTTAATTGTCTCTGTTAAGTTCATATATAATTATAACCTAAAATAATCAAAAAATCAAAAATATTTCAGCTGCGGCTGCTCTTGCTGTCTAAACATTTAACTACACCCGGCGACACTATTTTGGAAACGTCACCGCCTAAAGAATGGACCTCTTTTACTATTGAAGACGAAAGATAGGTAAATTCCGGCGCCGGCATAAGATAGACGGATTGGATATCCGGATTGAGCCGCCGGTTCATCAGCGCCATCTGAAATTCATATTCAAAATCAGATACAGCCCTAAGCCCTCTTATAATAGTACGCGCTCCGACATTGATTGCATAATCCACTAATAGACCGTCAAAACTTGTTATCTCTATATTCTTTCTGCCCCCGTAAATCTCTAAAAGCATTTCTTCTCTTTCCTTAATTGTAAAGAGGGTTTCTTTTGAAGTATTTACTATCACCGCAACTATAAGCCGGTCAAATATATTAAGGGCTCTTTTGATCACATCTAAATGACCGTTAGTGGGCGGGTCAAAACTTCCCGGATATATTGCTGTTCTTTTCATAACCCAAACAGTATAAACAATTAAGCGTAGAAATTCAATTTTTTTCTTTGTAGATTCTTGGATGAGGCCTTGGGCTTAAACCCGCCGGGCCCCATGCCTTTGTCTCTACAGCCGGCAACGCTGCGGCAACTAACTTATCCGGGCCAGATGAAACTTTTTCTTGTAATTATTAAATAAGACATTGCGCAAACGACGGTTTTGGGATTTTTGGAGCTGAGGGTCTTTCCTTAAGATATTTGCCGCATCCTGCCGGGCCGAAACCAAGAGGTCAAAATCTTCTGCGGGGTCACCTATTTTAAATTCCATCTTACCGTGCTGTTTTGTTCCGAAAAGCTCACCCGCCCCGCGAATCTTTAAATCCTCCCTTGCTATCCTAAAACCATCAGAAGTAGATAAAATAATTTCAAGCCGGCGGCGGGAATCGGCTGTAGTAACCTCTCCTGTCAAAAAACAGTAAGGTTTATGCGAGCTCCTGGCTATCCTCCCCCTGAGCTGATGGAGCGTAGCCAGTCCGTAGCGGTTGAAATTTTCTATAATCATTACCGTCGCCTCCGAAACGTCTATGCCTACCTCTACTATCGTAGTAGTAAAAAGCACCCTAAATTTTCCCGAAGAAAATTTTTTCATAGCATCTTCTTTTTCTTCTGCCGGCATCCTTCCGTGCAAAAGTCCGCAACTGTAATCTTTAAAGACGGTATCTTTCAATTTTTTAAATCCCGCTTCGGCGGATTTTAATTCATTTTTATCCGACTCTTCAACGAGCGGGTGAACTATAAAGACCCGACGGCCCTTATCCAATTCCTTTTTGGCAAAACTGTAGGCCTCCATGCCCGGAAGATGGCGGGTTACCGGCGCGCGTCTGTCCTCAGGAAGCTCCGTAATAGTAGATATGTCCATATCCCCGTAACTGCAGATAGCTACGGCCCTGGGA
>JAQICQ010000216.1 GCA_027858455.1 Elusimicrobiota bacterium
ATTTTTATCCATTCGCTGCGGCTGCGCGGACCGTCAAAATCGCAGAAAAAGACCGACTGCCAGGTTCCCAGCTGCAGACTGCCGCCGGAAACTATAATATCAGTTGATGCCCCCATCAACGAGGATTTTATATGGGCAGCAGAATTGCCCTCGCCGTGACGGTAGCCGGAATGGTTCCACGGCACTTTCTCGTTTAAAATCATAGTTATATCTTTTATGACCGCAGGGTCGGCGTTCTCATTTATAGTTACCGCCGCGGTGGTATGGGGCACAAATACTTTACAGATACCTTCGGTGACGCCTGCAGAGTTTAATACTAACTTAACTTTAGCAGTAATATCTATTATATCTGTCCTGCTTGATGTCGAAATTTTAATTTTTTCAAAAGTCATTATATCTTAATTCTCCTTTAATCCCCTTAAAGTCTATTTTATTATTTTAACTGTTTAAATCTTTTTTTTTAATTTTACCGTCAGTGCCGTTCATAAATATTGTGCTTTGTTCTTTAAATAATTCCGGAGAGTCGCTTACATAAAATTTGTATGAGGCTGAACCTTTTTTCGCGGCGCCAAGATTAAGGTTTTCTGTTTCTCTCCTGACCTGGGCGGCTATCTCCACCGCAGAATTAATTACCCTGACTTTTTTCCCGACTACCTCGGATATGATATCTATTAAAAGAGGGTAATGGGTGCAGCCTAGTATAAGTAAATCTATTTTATCTTTAAAAATATCCAGATACCTGTGAGCGACAGCCCGGGTAATATCGTTATCAAGCCACCCTTCTTCAACCAGAGGCACAAACAGAGGACAAGCCTTTGATAAAAGCCTTAGCTTGCTGCCGGAAGCGTTATTTAATTTTTTCTCATACGAACCGCTCTTTATGGTTCCGTAGGTACCTATAATACCGCATGATTCCGGCTCGTATTTTAAAGCCGCCCTGACTCCTGCGTCAACTACCCCCAAGACCGGGATATCCGAAGATTTTTGCAGCTTCTCTATTGCATATACAGAAGCAGTATTGCAAGCCACCAGCATTAATTTTACCTTTTTTTCTTTAAAAAAATCCCTGATGCGTAAAGAAAATTCAGTTACCGATTCCGGAGATTTATTCCCGTAGGGAAGATGAGCTGTATCACCGAAATATATTATATCCTCATTCGGAAGAGATTTTTTTACTTCGTTAAATACAGTTAGCCCCCCCATGCCCGAATCAAATATTCCTATCGGTCTGCTGTCGCCGGATTTCATCTTCTCTTTATCCACCTCCGGTAAGATTTAAGCGCCGTGCTTATTGACCGGGCCATCTTGTCCTGAAAATTCTTGTCATTTAAAAGTTTCTCTTCCCTTTTGTTGGAAATAAAAGCAGTTTCTACAAGGACAGCCGGCATACGGGCGCCTTTCATTACATAAAATCCGGCCTGTTTAACCCCCCTCTTGACAAGACCGGTAGAAGCAACCGCTTCGTCATTTATAAAAGAACAGAGCTCGCTTGATTCGTTGAGAAACTGGTTCATGGTAAGAGACCATAATATGGAGTTTACTTTGCTTAAATCCTTTGTCCCCTGCTCCATCGCCACGACAGAATTTTCCATATTGGCAACGGCCTGAGCTTCCTGGTCGGAAGCCGAATCCGAAAGAAAATAAATTTCAAACCCCTCAGATTCGGGGTTAAAAGAAGCATTTGCGTGTATTGAAATAAATATATCAGCCTCTTTATCGTTGGCCATTTTAATCCTGCCGGCAAGAGGGACAAAGTAATCGTCTGTCCTGGTAAGCAAAACCCTGACCTTTAAATCTTTTTTTATATAGGCGGCGGTCTTTTTGGCAATGGCAAGCACCACGTCTTTCTCCTTCGTTCCCCGGGGGCCGATAGCTCCCGGATCTTTCCCGCCGTGACCGGGATCTATAACTACGAGTTTAATATCATCTATATCAACTTTATCTCGTTTAGCCGGGCCGGCCGGGTGAGGAGGAAGTTTATCCATTTTACGGGTAACTTCTCTTTTCTTTTTTTCAGCATCTTTATTTTTTATATCTACTACTATGCGCGAGGGGCTGGGGAATTTTTTAATATCGTATTCGCCGGCATTTTCTGCCAGTTTAATTATAAATTCAGCGAATTCTTCATTCTCATTAATTATAACTTTATTTATCACCCCGTCTTCAACTATCATCTCTTTTATCGGCACGCTTAGTTTAGCGCCGTCTATCTTAATAAAAATACCGCCTGCGGAAGCTTTTGGAATGTATTCTAATTTTTGAGTCATTTCAATTACAAAACGGGTATAATCGTTGTAGGTATAATAACGGCTGTCCGCTATATTGCCCTCATAAGAAATCCAAAGTTTTCTCTCTTTAAAGCTCCACTGTATCTGAGCTCCGGTTACGCTTTCAAAAGCTCTCGTTATCACCGCTTCCAGAGGCAGATAAACCTTTCCGTTAAGAATTTTCGGCGTCTTCATCATCTTCCTGTCAATGCCTTCCATAGCTACTATATCACTGCCTATCTTTAATTTAACCCCAGGCGTTTCAAATTGTTCTGAACCTTCTTTAACTGGCCATTTAAGGAATACTTCTTTTGTGAATTTTCTGTATTCTATATCGGCATTAAAAATATCGGCGACATCCCTGCCTTTTAAATACCCCATTTTTTTTATAAGGGCAAGCTCTATGGTTTTCAAGGAAGTTCCGTCTTTTACTATATCTATATCAATAGATGTCGTTCCAAAAGATGACGCTACAGAAATAAATATCACAGTAAACAAAAGAGGGATTGTTTTAAAAGAAAACCTCATAATCTTTATCGGTTTTTTGCGTCTTTTAGTTTATCGGCTCTTTTTTCGGCTTGCTCTGCTTTACGGGAAAAGCCAAGACGATCGTAGGCCTGAGAAAGCAAGATAAGATGTTCGTAAGTAGGTTCTTCCCGGACAATTAGCTGATTAAAGATAAGATTATTTTTAACAAAATCCTTCAAAGGACGGGATATTTCAGCAGTAATTTCATAAGCTTCCCTGACCTTGCCGTGCTTCCACATTATCTCAATCTTTTTTAGGAGAAGATAGTCCTTTCTTTTCCCTGACAGTGTCTCTGATAAGGTTTTATCTATAGAAATCATAGCTTTTTCGGGAGAATAAATTCTTATGGCAATATCCGTTAACCTGTCAGATGCTTTTTTCGCCCAATTTGTTGAAGGAAACTTATTTATTATATGCTGATAATATTTTAAAGCTTTTTCTTCGTCTCCTTTAAGCATAAAAGTTATATCGGCAAGTTTGTAAATATAGCGCGCAGATTCTTTCCTGTCGTAAAACAGCTTTATGAATTTCTCAAGATATTCTGTCTGGGGCCCGCGCCGGCGGTATTTGTCATATATTTCAACTGTTTTTTCAAGCGCTCCGAAAGTATATCTGCTTTTATAATAATCATCAACTATTTTTTTATATCCTTTGAGGGCTTTTGAGTATTTCTTATTCCCATATTGAATCTCGGCCTCTTTAAAGACCGGCCCGGCAAGCCGATTGTGTTTTTTAACCCTGTAAGGTTCAGCTATAAATATAACCATAACCGCTACGGAAAACACTATTATTATACTTATCAGAATTAAAATTAGTTTTTTCATCTTTTATTTTTTGCCTCCGTTACCCGCTGATAAAGGTTCCGCTCCAATGATAATTGCATGTTTTTTAAATACCGGAGCGGATTTATTTTTAATTCGCTCTATTTCATTTTTAGTTTTTGTATTCAATATACTATCTCATCCTTCTTAAATAGTTCTTTACCTCACCCGAACTTTTGCCTCCGGGATAATTATTGCGGTATTTTTCAAACTCTTCTAAAGCTTTCTCTTTATCTCCTACGGCGTTCTTATAGACCATCCCTATCATAAACTGGGCGTCGGCTGCTTTTTCATGGCCGGGAAATTCCTCAATAAGTTTTCTGTATTCAGAAATTGCCTGCCGGTAAGCGGTCAGCGCCACATAATTAGAAGCTAAAAGAAACCTGGAGTAAGGCGCTCTTTCGGAGGTGCCGTCAAGTTTAAGGGCTTTTATAAAAGCCATGTTGGCCTCAAGATAATTTTTTTCGCGGGAAAGTTTTTCTCCGAGAATATAATTTTTTTCAGCAACTGCCTGGCGCCGGACAGAATAAACCGCAAAGCCCGCAGCGGCTATTATTATTAAAATAAGAACGCTTTTTTTGTTTTTAAACATTGCCATCAGTTAAGATCAAAAAAAGATTTATTGCGAACCCAAATATTCTATTTCAACATCAACGGGAACTCCATCCATTGTAACCGTAAAAGTCGCAGGATCAATTCCCGCAGTCCATTGACCGGGAACATCTCCGTCTTTTATTGCCCTTATCGCACGCTGCACTCCCGCTTCACCGAGAGCAATCTCTTTAGAATGCAGTTCTTTCTGCGTAGAATGCCTGGACTCGGCGGCAAACCAGTAGATAAAAGCAACTCCTATACCGCCGACAAGCATTACTATAATAAGCGTCAAAAGCAAAGCGCTGCCTTTATTGTTTTTGGTTTTAAATCTCATAATTACTCCGTCAGGGGATATACCTGCGTTCTTACTTCAAATTCCTGCTGGGTTCCGCCGGTCGGTGTGCCTGTGAATTTTAAACTTATCTGAAGGGGTGATTCTTTTGACGGCCCTCCCATAGTAAAAGCCATGTAAGAAACATTTTCGGCAAGCGTATTAAACCCGAGGACTCTCCAGTTCCCACTATAGACCCCTGTATCATAATTTGATACCGACCAATTCGTTGTAAGTTCTTTTCTTACTATTCTGTTTATAATATCGCCGGCGGAGGTTGTCCTTTCCTCTACCACAAGGGCGTGGAGAGGACCTTCTGTCTCTCCTCCGGCGCCGGTTTGAGTGGTATAATAATAAGTAGAACATTCAGGGACTATGCTTCCCGCATTATCAACCATAACCCAGCTTAAAGGAGTAAGCGAAATATCATCAATGTATATTGTGTTAGTGTTAGTTTCAGAATAATATTCAACAAATATAGTGTAAGAATCTTGAGTTAAAGTACCGGTTGCCCAAAAGGGTCCCCATTCGCCCTCAGAAGCAGGAATCGTAGCGCTGACATTTAAATCACTGTTTCCACCTGAATCTTTTACACTAAATTCAGTAACAGTAGATCCTTCTATCCTGAACCATCCCGAAAGGATATAATCCGTACTTGAGGTGACCCCAAAAGACTCTGATTCAATTTCATAAGGGAAACCATCATCTACATCTGTTATCTCTATGCTATAGTCCCCCGTTCTTACAGTCGCCGTATCGCTTACCTGTGAAGAGGATATTCGCGAAGCCCCTTCGGATACCCCAGCATCTCCTAACTCTTTCCAGTAGTAGGCATTATCTGTTCCGGACCCCCTCTCAAACCCGGAATTCATTACAATACTGCCTAATGTAGTCCTGCGGGCTCCTTTAAAATCTTTTACTATCCAGTATGCCGCCTCGCGGGCGTCCTCCTGAGTAGTAAGTTTTGTGCGGGCAAGCCACCAGCTGTTTAAAAAAGTTTTAAAAACACTGGTAAGACCGAGCACCACTATACCAAGTATTGCAACCACGATCATTAACTCTATAAGAGTAAAACCTTTTTTCTTTATTTTATTATTATTATTTTTCATCACGGTTGCGCTATAATTGTCTGGGAGTGGACAAAATTATCCGCTCCCTCCCATGTCCACGTAGTAGTTCCCGTTACTACTGACCCAGCAAAATTGCCGGTATCGTTCCAGGAGACCCAGACATCAACCTGCTTATAAGGAGTTGTGGCA
>JAQICQ010000029.1 GCA_027858455.1 Elusimicrobiota bacterium
TTTTTCTTTTTATATTTTAACTTAAGGGTTAGATATTTACTGTTCTGCTTTGCCGGTAGGTTCAGGCACCGCTCCGACGGCTCACGGCCCAGTCCCGTTGCCCGCGCCGGCAACGGCTGAAATTCTTAAATATATACCGGTAAGCTTTACCGGTATCGGAGAAGAATTAACTACGCCGACCGGAGCCGCTCTTCTTAAAAATTCCGCGAAATTTTCTGCGCCGGATTTAGTAATAAAAAAAACAGGATACGGTATAGGGCAAAGAAATTTTTTGCGGGTATTTAAAGCAGATAAAATTTATAGCGGAGCTTTGGATATTTTACGGGCTGAGGTAAATATTGATGATATGACCGGAGAGGATACAGCAAATCTTATGGCGCGTCTGAGAGAATTTTCAAGAGAGGTTTACTGTGTTCCCGCCTTTATGAAAAAAGGCAGGCCGGGAACTGTAATTACCGCGCTGGTTGAGGAAAACAAGCTGGAGAGTTTTAGAGATTCTCTTTTTTTAAATTCAACGGCGGTTGGTTTCAGGTATTTTAAAGTCGCCCGCGATGTTTTAAAAAGAGAGATAATTAACTTTAAATCTTCTTACGGAAAAGTCAGAATAAAGATATCCGGCTATAAAGACAAAAAAAACATTAAGCCCGAATATGATGATATAGCAAAGATATCAAAAGAGACCGGTCTGCCGGTCAGTAATCTCAGGAAAAATATTATTAAGGAGTATATAAATGAGTAAAGTTTATTTTGCATCAAGAAGGGCTGAATATGCCGATTCTGTTATGGATAAAGTTAATAATTTAATAGACCGGGTAAATATAAAGGATGGGATAGATGATAATGATTCGGCAGCAATTAAACTCCATTTCGGCGAACCTGGATTAACGACATATCTTCGTCCTGTTTTGGTAAAGCCTTTTGCGGATAAGATAAAAGCCGCGGGCGGCCGGCCTTTTCTTACCGACGCAAATACAATATACCACGGTCCGCGTTCCGACGGGGTGAGCCATTTAGAGACCGCCGTAAAAAACGGATTTTCTTATACCGTCACCGGCGCGCCGGTAATTATTGCCGACGGCATAAACGGAGAGGATTATATTGAGGTTGATGTTCCCGGCAAATTTTACGATAAAGTAAAGATAGCCGGCCAGGCCCACAGGGCTAAAGCAATGGTGGTGCTTTCTCATTTTAAGGGGCATGAGATGTTCGGCTTTGGAGGGGCATTAAAAAATATAGGTATGGGGCTCGCCGCGAAAGAGGGTAAACTTTCTCTCCATTCAAATATAAAACCAAAGATAAAGAAAGGCAACTGCACAAAGTGTGGCTCCTGCATAAGGTATTGTCCTGCCGGCTCAATCAAAATGACAGAAGGCGGCGCTCAAATTGACAGCGCTATATGTACGGGATGCGGTCAATGCCTGATGGTATGCAGTTACCATGCGGTAAAGATTAAATGGGATATGGATTTTTCGGAGGCTCAAAAACGCACCGCAGAATATGCTTACGGAGTACATAACCCAAAAAAAGGTAAAATATGGTATTTTAACTTTTTGCTTGATATTACCCCCGAATGTGACTGCTATCCGTATTCCGATTCACCTCTTGTAGCCGATATAGGTATTCTCGCCTCTGCCGATCCTGTTTCAATAGACAGGGCCTCCTACGAACTTGTAAAGGCGGCCCCTTCTTTAAATAATAGCAAGGCAGAAGGGTTAAAAGAAGGGGAAGATAAGTTTAAAGGGGGCCACCCTCAGACCAATCCGGAACCGATATTTAAACATGCCCGGGATATAGGCCTCGGTGAAGATGACTACGAACTTATAGAAATTTAAGAAAAATGGCATAAAATCCGCTCTGTAAAGTATGGACACGGCTTTGATTTTAATATTGTTGTCTATTTCTTAAAGCATTGTCCTGCGAAGCGTTAAGAAAAAGGACAACAATTTGTCGTTTTTTAGTGAAGCACACTCGTTTCTAAAATAGGGGTATATGTCACCTCTATATTTTTGACAATCTTTATTAAATTTTATATAAATATCTTAATATGGACTTAAAGAAAGAAAACAAAATTCTCGCGGTAAGATTATACTCGGGGGAAGATATAGTTAAAAATTTAAAAGAAGCATTTAAATCAACATCAAGTCCCGTGGGGATTATGATAAGCGGGGCCGGTATGATGGAAGATGTAAAAGTTGGATATTTTATGGGCCGCGGACAATATAAAGAGAATTTAATAGATACCCCTCACGAGATAGTATCGTGCACGGGTAATTTTATAAAAGGAGAAGAGGATATAGAGATGCATCTTCATGTATCCCTGGCCGATGATTCCGGTAAAGTTTCCGGCGGCCATCTTCAAAAGGCCACAGTGCACGGCACAGGTGAATATTTTATATTATTGTCCGATATGGACATTAAACGTGAAATTGAGGAAGAGACTGGATTAAAAGGAATGAAATTATGAAATACGCAGTTATAGAAACCGGCAGAAGCCAGGAAATAGTAGAAGAGGGCAAAACCGTAAGAATCGATGAACTTGACCTTGAAAAGGGGAAGGATTATGTATGGAAGAATGTCCTTCTGGTTAAAGACGGCGAGGATGTTAAAATTGGCGCCCCTTATGTCAAAGGCGCAAAAGTTAAGGGCAAAGTGAGTGGGCTGGTAAAAGGTCCTAAGGTGATAAACTTTAAAAAGAAGAGAAGAAAAGGTTACAAGAGAAAAGTAGGTCACCGTCAAAAATATACGGAAATATTAATTGAGGAGATAAAGTAGATATGGCACATAAAAAAGGAAAAGGTTCAACACAGAATTCTACAGACAGTGCGGGCCGCCGGCTGGGGGTTAAAGCTTTCGGCGGTGAATTTGTAAACGCGGGAAGCATCATTGTCCGGCAGAGGGGAACAAAATTTCATCCTGGGTTTAATGTCGGATGCGGGAGAGATTTTACTCTTTTTGCCACTAAGTCCGGAACGGTTGAGTTTTCCAGAAAAGGAAAATCTAAAAAAGTCATTAATATCATAGAAGAACAGTCCGGTTAGGGCGGCCGCCGCAATAAGAAGTATTGTCGGGAAAGTTTACGGATTTTATTTTAAGGATGAAGCGGTTATATACCGTTTCATTCTTTTGTTTTATTAGAGGTAATTAGTATATGAGAATAGTGGTAAAATTAGGCACAAAACTGCTCACCGGGAAGAGCGGCCTTTTGGATTTTATAAGTATAGAAAGAATCACGGATGATTTAGGGGCTCTTATTGATGAGGGCCACGAGATTATCGTAGTTTCTTCCGGCGCCGTCGGCGCCGGCTGTGGAGTCCTTGAGATAAGTCCCGCCAGACTTGATATCCGCAGGAAACAGGCAGTGGCCAGCATAGGGCAGACAGAGCTTATGAATGTTTTTAAAAGGTACTTTAAAAAGCAGAAAAGGCTTGTCGGCCAGATATTGATTACATCGGCTGATTTAAGCTCCCGGAAAAGCTATCTTAATATAAGAAACACTATTTTTACATTGCTGGATATGGGAGCGGTTCCCGTAATAAATGAAAACGATACTGTTGCGGTTGAAGAGTTAAAACTGGGTGACAACGATAAGATAGCGGGGATAGTAACCGCCAAAGTTGACGCCGATAAACTGGTTATACTGACTGATGTAGAGGGTCTTTATGACGATAAAGGAAAACTAATTAAAGAAGTAAGAAAAGTAAATCGTAAAATTTATGATTATGCTTCCGGCAAGGGGACTGAATTAAGCGTGGGGGGGATGAGGACAAAGCTTAATACCGCAAATAAACTGATTAAGTTATGCGGAGCAAATATGTATATCGCCGACGGCACTAAAAGCGGAGTTTTAAAAAACATAGCCGCAGGTGGAAATCCCGGAACGGTCTTTATCGCCGATGATAAAGTAATATCGCAGAAAAAAAGGTGGATTGCATACGGTTCCGAACCAAGAGGGAAAGTCTTTTTAGATGAGGGGGCGGTCAGCGCGCTGATTGAAAAAAACAGAAGTTTGCTTCCTGTGGGAGTCCGTAAAGCCGAAGGCTGTTTTTCCCGGGGGGATTTAATAAGCTGTGTTGATCAAGCGGGTGCTGAAATTGCCCGGGGGCTTACTAATTATTCTTCAAGAGAAGTTACTGAGATTGCCGGTGTGAGAAGTTCAGAGATAAAAGAAAAGCTCGGCTATATGGATTACCAGGAAATTATTCACAGGGATAACCTGGTGGTTATCTGATTTAAAGAAAAAAAGATATAGGAGTGTTTTATGACAGACCATGAGAAAGAATTACAGAAACAGGTTTTTGGTATTGCAGAAAATGCGGTAAAAGCCTCCCGGCGTATGGCGGGTATAGACAGCGCTTACAAGCGGGAAACTTTAATGAAAATAGCGGACAGGTTAGATAAAAAAGCCGATGATATAAAATTTAGAAATGAAATCGATCTTGATGCCGCGCGGGAAGACAGTATCCCTGAGGCAATGATAAACCGGCTTATTCTGGATGACGGAAGAATAAAATCAATGACCGAAGGCATAAGAGAAGTAGCTTCCCTTAAAGATCCGGTAGGAGAAATAATAGAAACCATTGACCGTCCCAACGGGCTTAAAATCGAAAAAGTGAGGGTCCCTCTCGGAGTAATCGGAATGATATATGAGTCCCGCCCGAACGTTACCGGAGATGCGGCGGCGCTTTGCCTGATGTCATCCAATGTTGTTATATTAAGGGGAGGTTCTGAGGCCTTAAATTCAAATCTGGCCATAGGTCACCTTATAAGGGACGTATTAGCTGAGACCCGGATACCGGCGGATGCTCTGCAGATTATAGATAATACCGACCGGAAGATTATAGGCTACCTTACGACACTTTCAGGGCTGGTGGATGTAATTATTCCCCGGGGAAGCCAGGAAATGATAAGGTCGGTATCGCGGGGCAGTTCAGTCCCGGTCATCGGCCACGGCAAAGGACTCTGCCATACCTATATAGGCGCCGCTGCCGACAAGAAAAAAGCAATCGAGATAAGCCTCAATGCCAAAGTCCAAAGACCCGGTGTCTGTAATGCGCTGGAAACTTTGCTGATCCATCGGGATGCGGCCGAAGAAGTCCTGCCGGAATTATGCGAAAAAATGGAAGCCGCGGGCGTTCAGCTCAGGGGGGATGAAAAGACCCGCCGGATATATGACATGACCGATGCTTCAGAGAAAGACTGGGGCACGGAATATCTTGCTCTTATATTATCAATAAAGATAGTAGAATCAACCGATGAAGCTGTCGGGCATATACAGCATTACGGTTCCGGGCATTCAGACGCTATAATAACCGAAGACAAAACTGATGCTGAAAAATTCCTAAATGAGGTGGATTCGGCCTGTGTCTATGTAAATGCTTCCACAAGATTTACAGACGGCAATCAGATGGGGCTGGGGGCAGAGATTGGTATTTCAAATCAGAAGCTTCATGCCCGGGGGCCAATGGGTTTAAAGGAGCTTACTTCGTACAAATATAAGATAAAAGGTTCCGGACAGATTCGCCCGTGAGCTTTATTCTTTACGGGGGGCTTTTTGACCCGGTTCACCTGGGCCATATAGAGATAGCCCGCCGGGCGTACGAGCAGGTTAAGCCCGAAAAAGTCATATGGATACCTTCGGCATGCCCTCCTCACAGAAAAGTCGGGGGAATATCAGCCCTAAAGAGAAAAAATATGCTTGAGTGGCTCTTTGATAATATAGATGAATACGAGGTTTCTTCGGTGGAGTTGTCGGAAGGTCATCAGGGGTATAGCGCCGAGACATTAAAAATATTTCAGAAAAAATATCCACGGGCTAAAATATATATGCTTATAGGTTCGGATGAAGGAGTAAATTTTAAAAAATGGAAGAGTTGGGAGTATATTCTGGAAAACGCCACACTTATTATAGGTAAAAGGGGTGACTTAAACGGTAAACTTCCGAAGGAAGTAAAGGCAAGTGCCGTTATGCTTAATAACCGGGCAATTGATGTTTCTTCCACTATGCTGAGGCAAAGTTTGAAAAAAGGGGAGCCGGCCGGCGGATACCTTCCGGAGAGGCTGGGAGAGTATATAAAAAAGCAGGGGCTCTATTTATAAATTATGAAAAGTATTTTCCAATGAAAAGTATTTCCCGATGAAAAGTGTTTCCCGGTTTCCAAAAATTATTACAGCCGCGCTGACTGCGGGGTTTATCTTTGTCCTGATTACGGCCTTTAGTCCGGTCAAAAGGGAAATTCTTTTAAAAAAAAGAATAAATATTCTTGTACTGGGCATCAGCAACAGAGACCATGTTAATCATGCCGAAGTTATTAAAGTTGTGAGTTTTGAGCCGGCAACAGGTTTTTTTGACATAATATCGGTGCCTAGGGATACAATGATTCCGGTGCCGTATTCAGTGACCTGGAAAAGAATACAGAAAGCCGATGAGATATATGCCCGTTATAAAAGAGAAATGGGCGATAACGGTAAGGTCTTTAAAAAGTTCAGCGCTAAGCTGGAAAGATTTATGGGAAATCGTCTGAATATCGGTTACTATGTTCAGATAAATTATAAAGCATTTACTGAAATAATTGACAGTCTAGGCGGAGTTGAAATAGATGTTGTCCGGCCTTTGGATTATGACGATAACGCACAGCAGCTGCATATACATATATCATCGGGTGTTAACCATTTTGACGGTGATGCGGCGCTTAAATATGTGAGATACAGGAATAAGATAACCGGAGATATAGGCCGTCTCGGGCGGCAGAGTAAGTTTATTGAAAAGATTATAAGAAAGATAAAATCACCGGCTGTAATAT
This sequence comes from Elusimicrobiota bacterium, assembly GCA_027858455.1. Classification (GTDB taxonomy): domain Bacteria; phylum CG03; class SLGR01; order SLGR01; family JAGXOG01; genus JAGXOG01. The sequence continues at coordinate 6,801 of JAQICQ010000029.1, forward strand.
TAAAGGGACCTAAAATTATAGGAGCGATAACCCAAAATATAGCTACAAATCTTATCTTTCCGGACATATTAACTTTTATCGATATTGCCCGGAGCGTTGAATTTAAAAATATCAGAATTCAGCAGATTCCGGGGGAGCCGGAAATAAGATGGGCAAAGAGTTACTGGAATGTTGACCGTGAAGGCATGTCTGAAGTGCTGGATGTGGTAAATAATTCAAAGTATATAAATATGCCGGCTGCAAATATTGACAGGGAGAAAAGATTAATACAGCCTGTCATTGCCGAGGTGTGGAATGCATCGGGTAAGAAGGGCTATGCCCGTCAGTTGACGGATTATTTAAGAAAAAGAAATGTGGATGTGGTGCGGTTTGGAAACTACGGGGTTTACAAGAGATATACCCAGATTATTTCTCGTAACGGTGCGCTTAATCCCGCCCGGGAAGTAGCAAAAATAATCGGATGCAGAAATATAAAGACTGAATTGGATACAAGCAGAATGGTTGATGTTAATGTTGTTATAGGGAAGGATTTTAAACCATTATGGAAAGAATAAATGACAGGCAGTTATCTAAAAATATTACAGGAGTTCTTGAGGATAAGAAGGGGTATGATATAGTAGCGTATAATGTTGCTCCTCTTACAACTTTTACCAATTATATAATAATATCTTCTTTTAATTCCCGGGCGCAGTTAAAGTCTGTAGTCAGGGAAATTAAAGGAGGTATTGACAGCAATCCGCGCCATGTAGAGGGAGACGGCGAATCCGGATGGATATTGCTTGATTTTGACGGAGTTATTGTAAATCTCTTTCTCGAGGATACAAGAAAATTTTACAGGCTGGAAAGATTATGGGGGAAAGCCGGAAAAATAGGGGAAAAAGATGTATGAAATAAAATTAAGAAACCGGTTAAGTGAACTTGCCGGCAATAAAGAGGTAAAGCTGGATACGCCGCCGGATAAGATACCGGGCGACCTTTCAACTAACGCCGCTATGGTCTACGGACTGAATCCCCGGGATATAGCCGGCCGGTTAGAGGAACTGGATTATGTAGAATCCGCCGGGGTTGTGGGGCCGGGGTTTATTAATATAACCCTGACAAGTGAAATTAAAAACCGGGAGATTGCAGAGATAGTCAAAGCGCCGTCAGAATATGCAAAAGGAATAGCCCGCGGTGATATACTTTTTGAGATGGTAAGTTCAAATCCTACAGGCCCCCTGCACATAGGGCACGGCCGAGGCGCTGTTATAGGAGACGCGCTGGCCAGGATGTACGGCTGGCTGGGCTACAAAGTGCGCCGGGAATACTATGTAAACGATACCGGCCGCCAGATAACGCTGCTGGGTGAGAGTATTTATAATATAATGAACGGAGCAAAAGTTCCCGATGACGGATACAAGGGGGATTATATAAAAGATATAGCTGCCGGACTGGAAAGTTCGTTAAACAGGGAAGAATGCAAGAATAGAGCTTCGGAAATTATTCTTGACACTCATTTTGATGTGCTTAAAGAGTTCGGGGTAAGCTATGATAATAAAGTTTACGAGACAGACCTTATAAACTCAGGTAAAGTAAACGAGGCAATAGAATTTCTAAAGAAAAAAGGTCTCACCTATAAAAAAGACGGTGCGCTCTGGTTTAAAACAAGTGTTTACGGGGATGACAGGGACAGGGTTCTTGTTAAAAAAGACGGGGAGTTTACATATTTTGCTTCCGATTGTGCTTACCATAAAGATAAAGGCCGGAGACATAAAGAATTAATGAATATATGGGGGGCCGATCATCACGGCTATATTGCGCGGTTGGATGCTTTCTGGGAAGCAGCGGGTTTTAAAGGGAACAAAGGGAACAAGGGGGATAAAAAACTTAATATAGTACTCTACCAGTTAGTTAATCTTAAACGGGCCGGTGAGCTGGTATCAATGTCTACCCGGGCCGGCGAATTTGTAACGCTTAAAGAAGTTATGGACGAAGTGGGCGTTGATGCGGCCAGATTTTTTCTGTTGATGAGAAATTCCGACACTCCGCTTGATTTTGATGTGGATCTTGCCAAGCAGGAAAACAAAAGCAACCCCGTATATTATGTGCAGTATTCTCATGCAAGGATATCGTCTGTCTTTAAAAAAGCAGGTGTGACTCCCGCGGATATTAACCCTGCCGATGCGCTTAACCTGGGTAAGGAAGAGGACATCCTTATAAAGGTAACCGCCCATTTTCCCTATATTTTAAGTAAATGCGTCCAGTTAAACGCGCCCCATCTTCTGACAGAATATCTCAGGGACGCTGCTGCGGCGTTTCATAAATACTATGATACAGTAAAGATTGTGGGCAGCCGGAACCAGGCGGCGCGGCTTACACTGCTTTTGGCAGTAAAAGAGGTCATTAAAAACGGGCTTCATCTTGTGGGAGTCAGCGCCCCGGAAAAGATGTGATATGAAGATAAGATGGTACGGGCAGGCAAATATTCTTATAGAGTCCTCAGGCGGGATTAAGATTCAGTGTGACCCTTATGACGATACTCTGGGGTACAGAATCCCTGATTTTAAGCCGGATATAGTCACTGTGTCGCATAACCATTTTGACCATAACGGAGTGGAGTTTACCAAAGGGGACCCTGAAACAGTAAGAGAGCCGGGAGATTTTAATATAAAAGGTATAGATATAAAAGGAGTGGAACTTTTCCATGATAATACCGGAGGAAGAAAGCGCGGCAAAAATATAGTATATAAACTCCGTATAGATAATATGGATTTTATACATATGGGTGATATAGGCCATGTCTTAAGTACTGAAATCGCGCGCCGGTTAAAGCCGTGCGACATAGTTGCCGTGCCGGTGGGAGGGCGTTATACGGTTGGAGGAAAAGAGGCGGCCGATATTGTCCGGAGCCTTGCGCCTTCAGTTGTTATACCTATACACTATGATACTCCTTCAAACAGGCTTGGCTTAAATGGCGCCGATCAATTTCTCAAAGAGTTTATGGAAATAAGGCGAAGCCGTTTTTGGCAGGGGGCCAGGAAAGACCTTAAAAAAGAAGTTGCAGTTGAAGTATTGATGGCATTGGGGGAATTTAATAATGATAAATAACAGGTTTAATTCGGACAGAGATTTACAGAGTATTAATAAACAGCTGGCAGAATTAAAGTCCGAGATAGATTATCTCAGGCAGGAACGATATAAAATACTCGGCGAAGAAAAAGAAAGGTTCAGCCGGACTATAGAGATAGAAATAAGAAAACTAACTAAGCATGTTGAAACCTCAATGAAAGAGTTGTCAAAACAGACTTCGCTTCAGATAAACAGGCTCTATGACGAAGGCAAAAAAGTTGGGCAGAAGATAGATGAAATATCCGAAGAAAAGGCAGTAAAAAAAGCAGCCAGTACATTGAAAATTATGGGCAAACAGGCTGAACGGCAACTTGCCGGTAATGTAAAAGAGCAGATAGACAAAGAGACCCTAAAGCTGAAAGGCGGCATTGAAGAAGCCGAACAGAGAGCCATAAGGGACGAGTTGACCCAGGTATTTAACAGGAGATATTTTATTCCCAAGATAAAAAAAGAATTAAGAATAGCAAAAACAGTGGATGAAAAAGTGGCGATGATTATTATGGATATAGATAATTTCAAAAATATTAATGATACTTACGGCCATCCCGCAGGTGACAGCGTTCTTACTGAAATAGCCGATATATTAAGGGAAAACAAAAGAGAGGATGATACCCTCGTCAGATACGGCGGCGAAGAGTTTGTTGTTATATTTCCCGGCATGAATAAAGAAGCTTCATATAAGGCAGCCGAAAGAATACGAAAAGCGGTAAACGAGCATCTTTTTTACTGGGAGGGCGAAAGTTTTAATGTTTCTCTGTCTATAGGAGGCGCTGTATTCCCAAAAGACGCTCAAAACTACAGTGATCTACTTCAGAAAGCTGACAAGAAACTTCTCAATGCAAAAGAAACCGGCAAGAATAAGACTATCTTTGTTTGAAATATAGAATAAATTATGGTATTTTATATAGATTAAATTAAATAAATGTAAATAAATAATATATTAGGCAGTTAAAGTTTCCGGCAAGCGGATTTTTTTTAAAAGGAGTATTTAAAAAAACAGGTCAGAAAAATGAAAAAGAAAATCAATATTGAACCGTCAAGAAAATTAAAAGAGCTTCCGCCGTATCTGTTCGGCGCAATAGATGTGCTTAAAAGAGAAGCTCGTAATAAAAATTTAGACGTTATAGATTTAGGCATGGGCAATCCCGATATAGAAACTCCTGCCCATGTGGTGGAAAGGCTCTGCGACACGGTAAAAAACCATCCTAAAACACACAGGTATCCGCAGGCAAAGGGTATGCCGAAATTTCGCAGGGCGGTAGCCGCGTGGTATAAAAGAAAATTTAATGTTGATCTTAATCCGGAAAACGAGGTACTGGCCCTTGTCGGGTCAAAGGAGGGGGTGGCCCATGTCTGTATGGCTTATCTTGACCCGGGCGATATAGCCCTGGTAACTAATCCTTGTTATCCGGTGCACAGAAACGGTATAATTCTTGCCGGCGGCCGGCCCTACGACTTGCCGATATCCGAAGAGAACAGTTATATACCGGATTTAAAAAAGATTCCGGCGGAAGTTGCTTCTAAAGCTAAGATAATGTTTATAAATTATCCCAACAATCCCACAGCAGCGGTTTTAGAAGATACAAAGTTTTTTGAAGAAGTCGTTGAATTCGCCCGGAAATATAATATTGTCGTATGCCAGGATTTTGCTTATTCGGAAATTACCTATGACGGGTATAAGGCTCCTTCTTTTATGGAGGTTGAAGGAGCAAAGGATGTGGGCATGGAATTCCACTCCTTTTCAAAAACTTACAATATGGCCGGCTGGCGCGTCGGATACTGCGTCGGAGGCAAGAAGTTAATTAAACCGCTGGAAAAGATGAAATCTTATCTTGATTACGGTGTTTTTACGGCAATCCAGCTTTCGGGGATTAAAGCTCTGGAAGGGTCACAGCAATGTGTAAAAGATACGGTCAAGGAATACCGCCGCCGGCAGAAAAAATTGGTGAGCGGGCTGAATAAAATAGGGTGGAAGGCAAAATTGCCTAAAGCAACTATGTATCTCTGGATGGAGCTTCCGGAAAATTTCAGGGGACTGAATTCTCTTGAATTTGCCGAGCTCCTTATAGAAAAGACCGGTATCGCGGTAGCCCCGGGCATAGGTTTCGGTTCTTACGGCGAAGGATTTGTCCGCATGGCTGTCGTTACGCATTATCAGCGGTTTCATGACGCACTGATCAGATTAAAAGAATTTTTAAAGGAGGGGCCCCCGAAATGAGCTCTGTAAATATAGGTATTATCGGTCTGGGTACAGTCGGGGGAGGGACCTATGAAATTTTAAAAGAAAGAGCTGACGTTATATCTAAGCTTGTGGGCGGGCAGGTCAGGATAAAGAGAGTCTGCGATAGGAGAGAGAAGATAAAAGACGAGCTGGGTATAGATGAAGGTATATTTACTCAGAATTACGAGGATATAATTAATGACCCCGAAATATCCCTGGTAGTGGTATTAACCGGGAATAAAGATATCGCTTACGATATAATAATAGAATCTTTTAAGAAATCAAAACACGTAGTTACGGCAAATAAAGCTCTCCTTGCCCTTAGGTGGAAAGAAATTTTTAATGCAGCGAGAGAAAATAATTCCCATATATATTTTGAAGCAAGCGCCGCCAGCGGTGTGCCTCTTATACAGGGGATAAACGAGGGTCTTGCGGCAAATAAAATAAAAAGCATCAAGGGCATATTAAACGGGACCACAAATTATATACTGACTAAAATGAGCCGGGATTTCTCAACACTTAGGGAGGCCACCGAGTCTGCCGTTAAAGCCGGATTCGCAGAGCCGGATTCAACAGCTGATATAGAAGGTTACGATGCAGCTTATAAAATTTGCGTACTGGCCAATATTATATTTGCCCGGCCCGTGGATTTCAAGGATGTCTATGTTGAGGGCATAAATAATATAGATATAGCCGATATAAAATATGCGCGCGAGATGTTTAATCTTGAGTTAAAATTATTGGCGGTAGTTAAAAAAAATAAAGAGAAAGTTGAAATAAGGGTGCACCCTGCTCTTCTTGCAAAAGACGATATGCTTTCCGGGGTGAATTATGAGAACAACGGAGTTCTTGTAGACGGGAATTACTCCGGGCCTGTTATGTTTTACGGCAAAGGAGCGGGTAGATTCCCCGCTGCCTCGGCAGTAGTAAGTGATATAATATATCTGGCCCAAAAGATAAATTACAATATTGCCGGCAGGATTCCTTACGTCAATACAGATACTTCGGGGGTTATGCCGGTTGAGAATATGGATAATCTTCAGTTTCAGTATTATATAAGGGTTACTGCTAAAGACTGTCCGGGTGTCCTTTCAAAAATATCGGGTATTCTTGGTGATAACGGGGTCTCAATTGCATCCTGTTTTCAGAAAGGCCACGGCCGCGACCTTCAGGTTCCGATACTTATGGTAACCCATTTTGCAAAAGAAGGCAGCTTAAAGGCAGCGCTGAAAGAGATTGATGCGCTTGATATTATAAAAGCCGAGAGTATCTACTTGCGTATAGAAAGTGAAAAAAAGGAAGAGATAAGTTGATGAAAAACAATGTTCCGCAAAAAAGTGTTCCGCAAAAAGTTAATAAACGAATCGGAGTTATAGAAAGATATTTTGATATATTGCCGGTAAGCAGCAAGACGCCGGTAATAACGTTATCGGAGGGTTCCACGCCGCTTATTAAAGCCGATAATTTAAAGAAAATATTGGGTGTTAATTTTAATCTATATTTAAAATATGAAGGGCTAAATCCTACGGGCTCATTTAAAGACAGAGGTATGACGGTGGCGGTATCAAAAGCCGCTGAATTAGGGGCCAAGGCTGTTATTTGCGCTTCTACGGGAAATACTTCCGCTTCGGCGTCAGCCTATGCGGTCAGAGCGGGGATTAAATCAATTGTAGTCATACCGGAGGGTGCGATAGCGTTAGGTAAGCTTTCTCAGGCTTTAATCCACGGAGCTGAAGTTGTAGCTGTCAAAGGTAATTTTGACCGTTGTCTGGAAATTGTTATAGAAATCTGTGAAAACTACGATGTGGAACTTGTAAATTCCATAAACCCCAACAGGATAGAAGGGCAAAAGACTGCGGCCTATGAGATAGCCGAAGCGCTGGGGGATACTCCCGGGTACCAGTTTATGCCGGTAGGCAACGCCGGAAATATTACAGCATACTGGAAGGGTTATAAAGAGCTTAATGAGAAAAGAAATTTAAAGCTTCCTGTAATGATGGGTTTCCAGGCGGCGGGATCAGCGCCGATAGTGGAGGGAAAAATAGTTAAAGACCCCCGGACCATAGCTACTGCGATAAAGATCGGTAATCCTGCTTCGTGGAAGCAGGCCGAGTCGGCAAGAGACGAATCCGACGGGGTTATAGATAAAGTGACGGATGAAGAAATTTTAAGTGCCTGGCAAAACCTGGCTGACCGGGAAGGTGTTTTTGTGGAACCGGCCTCGGCCGCGTCTTTTGCCGGATTAAAGAAATATCTCAAAGAAGGTAATTTCGATCCCGATTTCAGAGGGAATGTAGTATGTATTTTAACCGGCCACGGATTAAAAGACCCCGACAGGGCAATAGATACCGTATCGAGGCCGCCTGTCGTAGAAGACAGCGTAGATAAAGTAGTTGAGACAGCCGGAATAAAATAAATAATAAGCAAGAAATTATATGTTAAAAATTAATAAGAGTTATAATAAGGGAAAGGTCTATAATTTACATGAAAAATTACATGAAACCTGTTAAAGTAAAAGTTCCGTAAACAG
>JAQICQ010000150.1 GCA_027858455.1 Elusimicrobiota bacterium
ATATCTGACTATGACATCTATTCCTTCCGGAGTATCTTTTACATCTTCAACCGTCGCAGAAAGAGGTATCACCTTCTCACCCTCCCGGCCTCCTAAAAGATTGGCCAGATATAAACCTATATCCCTTTCATCGTTTATCTTAGTATTGACCATGTGACCGACTTCAATATTCTCCGCCCTTATCACAGGATTTTTACCGGACTTTTCCAGGGTCATATCCAGGGCGATCAGCGAGCTGTAATTTCTTTCCTCGTCCATGTGAAGTTTGAATTCCCCGTTGACCTTATCTGTATCGGTTAAATATCTGAACTGCCTGAGATTTAATATCTGGCTTTCTACTTCACACCCCACATTATAATTCTTGCCGGTATCATATTTTACAACCCCCTCTATCCTTTTTTTTATTATATCTCTTATCTGCTCTATATTCTCATCCCGGCATCTCTGATAAAACTCATCCTGTTCTTCTTCCTGTATATCTAAAAGAACTGAATGCTCTATATTCTGCGTTATCACTCTCAAACTGCCGTCTTTCAGCCTTTGGGAATAAAGCTCTTTCTCAAAATCAAACCACTGCTTTGAAGGTTCTGTCTCGTATATAGTAGGATTGCACCCTGCGACCGACGCAAACCTCAAAACTCTCTGGGTGCGCATATTGCATATAATAAAAATAAGACCGTATATATTTATTTTACCGGCTTTAAATCTGCCTTTTATAACCCTGATAGGTTTTACCTTTCCTGAAATATCTTTTATGGCAAGGGCAATATTTCCCGAAGCATTAATAATGCCTTCTTTGGCTTCGTCTTTAGAGCACCCTGTCTCTTCTATGAGAACAGCTATATCGGTATTGGTTACATTCTTTTTGGATGAAATTTTAAGTACGCCTCCTTTAAAGCATTTCTTGATAAATGAGTATATCGTTGGGTAGTTTGAAGCCGTTTATGCCCCAGCATCTCCTGGACCGTTCTGAGATTGCATCCGGCCTCGAGCATATGTGTCGCAAAACTGTGCCTGAAAGTATGGGGAGCTATATTTTTGTTTACTTCTCCCCGCAGCGCGGCGCGTTTTACAATCCGCCTTATACTTCTCGGAGATAATCTTTTTCCCGACACCGTTACAAATACCGCCTTATTATCTTTGCCCCACCCGGTATTCTCTCTGACTTTTAAATATTCATGGAACTTGCCTGCGGCCGTGCGGCCTATGAGGACTATCCTCTCTATGTTTCCTTTTCCTGTTACCCTGGCCGTCTCTCCTATAAGGTCAACATTATCCGTATTTAAATCCGACACTTCCGAGACCCTGCATCCTGTAGAATATAAAAATTCAATAAGCGCCCTGTTTCTCACACTTAGTTTGGATTCACCTTTTATAGAGTTTATAATACTTTCTACTTCTTCAACAGTTAAAATGTCCGGATATTTTTTTATTCTCCTGCCCGAAGCGACTTTTTTAGTCGGGTCTTTTTGAATCACCCCCGCATTTTTTAAAAATCTAAATATGCCCCGCACAGCGGAAAGTTTCCGGTTCATGGTTGCGCGGGAAAGATCCTTTTTAATATCTGTAAGATACTCTCTTATTTCTATGTGCCCGATTCCGGCAAAATCCGCAACGGATTTCCGGGTTAAATAAAAAGCAAAATCATTAAGATCTCTACGATAAGCCCTGAGGGTGTTAGGACTGTACATTTTTTCTTTTTTAAGGTAATCTAAGTACCTTACAATATCTTCCCTTAAAATCTTTGAGATACTATCTTTTTTGGGCTTTCTCATAATTCATGGTAAACTTGCATTTTGGATACCCTGAACATGCCAGAAAAAGGCCCCGGTATCCTTTTTTAATTAAGGTATTTTTACCACAGTCCGGACACTTTTCCCACCCGAGCGGAATTTTAACTATCTCCCCTTCCTTATCAAGAGTGATAACATTTTTACACTTCGGGTATGCCGAGCATGCCAGGAATTTACCGTATCGGCCCTTTTTAATTATCATCTCGGACGAACATTTAGGACATTTATAATCTGTTTTTTTCTCTTTTATGATTTTGTTGTCTTTATCTATATCAAATGTTTTTTTACAGTCGGGAAAACCCGAGCAAGCCATGAACTTGCCGAATTTGCTCCATTTTATTACCAGCTCCTGCCCGCAGTCCGGGCACTTTTTTCCTGTCTTTATAGTTAGCTTTTCCATATTTTTCACGGCCTGGTCATAATTTTTCTTAAATTTTTCATAAAATTCAGAGAGCATAACCTTCCACTCTTTTTTGCCCTTAGCCACTTCGTCCAGTTTATCTTCCATATATGCGGTAAATTTTTTGTCCATAATATTAGGAAAATGTTCTTTTAGAGCATCCACTACTACCTCGGCTATCTCAGAGGGAACTAAAGCTCCTTTTTTAGAACTTACATACTTTCTCTTAAAGAGAGTCCTTATGATTGATGCATACGTGGAAGGCCGGCCGATACCGTTTTTCTCCAACTCTTTTACCAGAGTAGCCTGGGTATATCTCGGGGGCGGTTTTGTCTCGTGCTCAATATCCAAAAGTTTATCCCACTTAAATTCCAGCCCTTCTTCTAATTCCGGTATTATGTTTTCTTCATATTTCTTTTCCCATACTTTTGTGTACCCGTCAAAAAGAAGGCGGCGGCCTTTAGCCCGGTATTCATACTTTTTACAGCTGATTTTTACAGTTATTTTTTCTTCCTTCAGCGGTGTCATCTGGCTGGCTATAAATTTATTCCATATCAAACTGTATAATTTATACTGGTCCTGGTTGATTTCGCCTTTTAAATCTGAGGGCAGTTTAAGTATGTCAGTCGGACGGATACATTCATGCGCTTCCTGCGCGCTTTTATTGGCTTTATAATAATTTGCCGAGGAGGGCAGATAGCTATCCTCAAAATTTTCTTTTATATATTTACGGGAGGCCTTTATTGCGGATTTAGCTATCTGGAAAGAATCCGTTCTCATATAAGTTATGAGCCCCGACGAATTTTTATCTGAGAGTTCTAGTCCCTCATAGAGCTGCTGGGCGACACTCATAGTTTTTGCAGGATTAAACCGCAACCGGTTAAAAGCAGAACGCTGAAGTGTAGATGTTATAAACGGCGGTTTGGGTGAAACTTTTTTGTTTTTCTTTTCTATTTTTTTAATTTTTGCCGGGGTGTCCAGACACTCTTTTATTATCTTTTTTGCTCCGTCGGCTGAATTAATTTCAAGTTTTTTATACTTTTTTCCGGAAGCCCCCCAGAGTTTGGCCTCCACATTCTTGCTCTCTGTATTAATGCTGCCTTCTATTGTATAATATTTAACTGGATTAAACTTTTTCACCTCTTTTTCCCGGTCCACTATAAGCATAAGCCCTATTGACTGAACCCGTCCGGCAGAAAGTTTTTTAGCGATTTTTTTATGAAGCAGCGGCGAAACTTTAAACCCCACTATCCTGTCCAGTATTCTGCGCGCCTGCTGGGCATTAACTAAATCCATAGATATTCTTCGGGGGGTCTGTAAAGCCTCCCGGATAGCTTCTTCGGTGATTTCATGAAATGCTATACGATCGACTTTTTTATCGGAATCGCTTACCCCTAAAGCATGCAGCATATGCCACCCTATAGCTTCACCTTCCCTGTCTTCATCCATGGCTATATATATTTTAGAAGAATCTTTCACTAACTTTTTTATTTTGCTTACCACCTTTTTCTTTCCTTTTAACAACTCATAGGTGGGTTCAAAATTATTCTTAATATCTATACCCAGTTTCCTCGGCGGCAGATCTCTTACATGCCCCATACTGGATTCAACTTTATAATTTTTTCCCAGAAACTTATTTATTATTCTTGCCTTGGTAGGGGATTCAACTATCACTAATTCATAACTCATCTGTTTTTATATACCTCTTTCCTTCTATTTCTTTAACTTCTCCCGCCATTTCTAATATTGTCAGCTCGCTGATGATAATATTTATTCCTATTTTAGTTTGTGTGTGTATCTTGTCAACATTTAACGGGGCATCATTTAAAACTTCAAGTATCTTTTTTGCATCTTTGCTTACGGTCTTTTTCTGACGAACGTGTCGTTGGGCTTTAATATTACCCGGTCTTATATGAGGCTTAATCTCCTCTATAATGTCCTCTACGCAAGTAACCGGCGCCGCTCCCTCTTTTATAAGTTTAGCGCAGCCTGCGCTTTTTGAAGAAAATATACTGCCGGGGACAGCATATACACTCCGGTTTTGTTCCATTGCCTGATAAGCGGTAATTAACGCCCCGCTTCGGGCCGGAGCTTCAATTACAAGCACCCCAAGAGACAAACCGCTTATTATCCTGTTTCTTTTTGGAAAGTTATACGGTTTCGGAGAACTTTTACACGGAAACTCGCTGATAAGCGCCCCGTTTCCAGCAATATCATCCATTAATTTATAATTACTTCTGGGATACCTTCTGTCAAGCCCCCCGCCTAATACTCCAATAGTTCTGCCGTTTGCCATAAGGGCTCCGATATGCGCCTCCCTGTCAATTCCCGACGCCGCTCCCGATATTACGGTTATCCCTTTTAAAGCCAGATCGGAGGCAAGTTTTTTAGCAGCGGCGCGTCCGTACCCTGTAGCCCTCCGGGTTCCTACAACCGCTATGGCATTATAATCATCGGCTATAATTTCCCCATCACTGAAAAAAACCGGAGGAGGGTCGTAAATCTCGCTTAAAAGCTCGGGATACCCGTCAGCGCCCAAACTGTAGACGTGATACCCCCTGGATTTTAAATACTTTAATTCCTCTTCCTCTTTTCCGGTATCCGACAAATCAGCGCTTTTAATTTTTCCGGCCTCTCTTAAATTAATCTCGGCGCGACGGCTTAAATCTGCCGCATTAAGTTTTTTTAATTCGGCAAACGAACTGACTTTACCTGCGACCTTTTTAACGGTAGTTTCTGCAATACCGTCAATGTCTTTTAGTTTCATTAAATATAGTGCGTCCGACATATTATTTTAATTTCAAAAGGATTTGTTAAAAATATTAATTAAGATATAATTTAAAGTAATGTATCTTCTAACCTACCTACGCCAAGCGGAGATTTCTTAATATCCTGATTTATCCTTTTATTTTTTTTCTTTTTTGCCGCCACATCAAGCTGCGCTACCTGAGAACCTTTTTCTTTTCCTGACTGAAGTTTCCCTGACAGGAGCCGGTCTATAGTCCGGACATCTTTAAATACCGGGATAAGCTTTTTAGGTATTCTGCCGGCGGCAAAGACTAATCTCTCTTCCCTTATATCAAGAGCGCGGGCAATTTTGTTAATAGCTTTTTCCTTTCTGGGGGGATTTCTCCTGCCGCTTAAAATTTTTGAAAGAAAAGAAACGTCCAGTCCGGATTTTCTGGCAAGTTCTCTCATACTTATGCCTTTATCTTTTAAACCTTTTTTCACTTCACTGTTAAAATGGTTGTTCATTGATTATCCTTCTAATTTCGGCTATTTTTTTTCTGTAATAGCTGTTGCTCTCTAAATTATCAATAGCAACTTCTCCTTCGGACTGGGAAGAATGAATAAAATCCCCTGACCCTAAATAGATGCCTACATGATTAATCCGTCGGGAGTCAAAGCCCCTGCCGTAAAAAAAGACAAGGTCGCCGGGCCGCACATCCTCAAGGCTGACTTTAGAGCCTATCCTTTTCCGGGCCTGGCTGGTGCGGGGCAAATTAATGTCTGCAGCTCTAAAAGCCGCCATTACCAGCCCCGAACAATCCAAACCTATTTTTACCGTAGCGCCGCCGTAAATATAGGAAGTCCCTAAATACCCTATGGCTTTATCTATTAATTTCAAGATTCTTTTATGAGTTACGCTGCCGCCGCGCGGGACCCCGGATAAGCTGTAATTATAATCCTGCCGGGGCTTTAAACTTAATTTTTCGCCGGATGCTTTAGCTGCCTGGCAGGTAAGCAAAATCACCAATACAATAATAAAAACCGCTATATTGTTTTTAAATTGAATTTTCAAAACTTTTTCATAGTTTCTATACGTTTTCGCGTAAGTTCGGCGCGCTCGGTATCGGGGAATTCCTTTAAATATTTTTCTCCCCTTTTTATAGCCTCTTTTTCACTGCCGTTCTCTGCTTCTAAATAATAATATTTATAGAGAGAAATCTCATAATATTTTTCCGCGGGAAATATTTCTAATATATCTTTATATATTTCCTCAGCCCTGTCGTTTTTCTGGATGATAATAAAATAATTGCCAAGATAGTACATAGCAGCAGGCGCCCAGCTTTGATCGGCATTTTTAGCTATAAGCTCTTGGCACTTTCCGCTGTCTATAAAATTATATGAGTAATATATGATTGCGCCGACTGTCGCACAAAAAATAAGATATTTTTTAAACATCAGCGCTTACCTTGAAAAACAGAGATTATTTAGCCAAAAGGAGCATATCTCCTTTTTCGATAGCAAAGTCGGAATAAAGTATACGCACAGTAGCGGTATTATCTTCTATATCGGAAGTTACCTGCACTACTCCTATTTTTTCAACAACCTGTCCCAGCAGACCGCCTGTATAGGGATGGCTTATTCTTCTTCCCGTGCGGTATATATAAAGCCTTTTATTTTCTTTCAGTCCGGAATTTTTGCCGATATCAATAAAGACATAATCACCCTGGGCCTGCAGAAGTTTTGCAACCTTAAACCCGGTAATGGT
>JAQICQ010000162.1 GCA_027858455.1 Elusimicrobiota bacterium
GTCCTTTTATAACATGGAATCCGGCTGAAAACGGAAAGATTAAACTGGAGTCCGGCCTTTACATATACCAATTAGATACAAAAGAGGGAATGAAATACGGATCTATAGTGATAGCGAAATAAGAGGGTGAAAATTAAATGAAAAAAGCATATTTGAAAAAGTTTAGTTCATTTGAAGAGATGAATAAATTTGACATAAAATATGATTTTTCTCTTACGCCTGAAGAACGGTTGGATATAACACAGTTTTTAAGAGAGCAGTATTATAAAATAAAACAGATTAAACCGGAAAGAATGAAAAAAGTAATCAAAATAATAACGGAGGGAAAGATGTATAAAAAAATATTAACGGCGTTTATTGTGGTTATACTGCTCGGATTTGCGATGGGCAAGGCGGCGTTTATAGATCCCGGATGGGGCACACGGGGCGCTGGCAAGGCCGGCGCTTATATCGCTACGGCCGATGATGCTTCTTCGGTGATGTGGAATCCCGCCGCTCTTTCTCAGATTTTTATGAAAGAGGGGATGTTCTCGTATCATAAACCGTATGTGGGTTTAGACGGGCTGGATCTGTCTATGGGATATTTCTCATTGGTATATCCATATCCGGGCATAGCTAATTTCGGCGCTGCGGGAACCAGCTTTAACGGAGACGGAATATATAAAGAGAGCACCTATAGATTTACGGCGGCAAGAGAGCTCTCTGATTTAATAAACTTGGGTAATATGCAGCTGGCGACAGGATTGAGTTTTAAATATTTATCACATTCGTATGTCTGGGACGACGAGATTGAGGCACTTGATGATCCGGTAGTTAATGCCGGCGATTCCGCTTCAGCGTTTACAATGGATTTTGGATTGCTTTTCCAGCCGATATACAAAGTCCCTATTGGTTTAACAGTAAAAAATATTCTCCCCGCCGATGTCGGGCTTTACTATGAAGATATAGTTCCTATGGAGGCAAATCTGGGAGCAGCCTACCGCGCAGGAACAATAGGGAAATTTGAAGAGGTAACACCTGAATTTAAAATTGGATTTAGAAATATAGAAGATGACAGGAGCAAAATAAGTTACGGTATTGGTATAGAATCGTGGCTTGCGATGCATACTTTCGGCCTGAGACTTGGATATAACAATAATGAGATAGCAACGGGCCTGAGTTTTGAAAAATATTTTGGGAATGTTGGACTTCGCATAGATTATGCCGCGCTTTTTTCCATGGCAGTAGGCGACAACCTGGGAAGTCACAGGGTTTCTACTTCCGTTAAATTCTGATGGTCCCGATCCTGAAACTTGATAAAGACGACGAAGAGAAAGAAATAGATTTTGAGCTGGATTGGTTTCTGTCTATGGATGTTAATAAAAGATATGAGATGCTCTTGTCTAAAAAAAACAAATACTGACAATGCTTAAAGAAAATGGGAATAATCGACCTGATATCATTATTAAAATAAAATAAAGTTAAAGGAAAGTTCTGCGGAGCCGAAGTGTTTTTCCCTTCACTTGAAGATTTAATAAAAATTAAAAAGCTGCAGGTAGGTTAAAAGACCGGGAAGATTTAAAATATTTGAAACGTCTGCATCAAAAGAAAAAGCTATAATGGTAATTTGAGATTAGGTTTTCTTTTAAAAATAAGTGAAATTTTGTATAATTATAGAATAGAAAATCTAAATTTTGGGAATTAAAAAAAGCAGGTAAAAAACTATGAAAAAAATATTAAATTTGTCCGGAATCCTGGCTGGAACTCTGGCCGGAATAATGTTTTCTCTGGCCGGTACTCTTGCTGCCGGAGAGATATCGGTAACCAATATCAGGATAGCCGACAATACCGCTACGGTGGAAATAAATAATGTTATTGAGATAAAAGATATAGAGATTGACGGCAAGAAAGTTGTCTTTCCTTACTATAAATCAAGTTCGGGAAAAATATATACGCAAATAACCTTTTTAACTGATGAGTCCCGGAAAATTGTTGAGACTGCGGTTTTAAATAATAAAAACACCCCTAAAGCCATAAAAAAAATTAATTATAAAATAACAGAGATGTCTCCGTCCGGTAAAGAAGGAACGGTAAAAGGTTTTGCCGCAGTAGTATTTAACGGTGTTTTTGAAGTTCAGTGTAAAGTTATGGAGTCAAGCCGCACCAAGGGTGAATACTGGATTGCTTGGCCGGCGCGAGCTCCTGAAAAAGGCGAAAAAGGATGGAAAGATCAGGTTGCAATTACCAATCCCAAAGTAAAAAGAATAGTTGAAGATTCTCTTATAAAAAAATATAAATCAGGCGGTTCATCGGGAGTCAGCAAAAATACTGATGTGAATATTGAGATAATAAATAAAACATTAATAGAGCCGCTGACTGTTACGGCAGTAAGTTTTAAAGATCGGAAAGACGAAACAGGACTTATCGGGCTTGCTTCGGTGGATTTGAATTATTCGTTTAGGATTAATGATATAAAGGTTTATTCTAAATTAGGCCAGACTTTAATTGAGATGCCGAAATATGTATCGTCCAGCGGCAGCGAATACGATCAAATAAGAATTTTTGACAGCATACTCCGCAAGAAAATCAAAGCGGCAATAGAAACCCGCACCCCGTCTCAGATTAAATCCCAGCGTCTGGGATATGTGATAACAAATTTTGAAAAAAATAAGTGGGGAGGATCAATTAAATACAAAGGCGCAGTTACATTAAACGATGCGGTAGAAATTCAGTTTAAAATAATTGACGGAAAAACTTATGACGCATTTGTCGCCTGGCCTTCACTTCAGGAAAAAGGTGAATATGTGGATAAGATTTTCCCTTGCAATAAAGAAGTTAAAAAGGTCATCGAGAGTACGCTTAAAAAAAGATACTACGAGGAAGACTGACGGAAAAGTTCAGCAACAAGTTAGAGAGCAATACCTATTTTATATACAAAAATAAAAATACCGTTTACTGCCGTTGTAATATTGTTTTTATCGGCATCATTAAATTTAAACGCCGCTGATGCTACAGATAAGATAAAAGTTTTTTTTAACCAACCCGAAGCAACTTCACCCGCAAAATCTGCTATCGCTAATCCCAAAATAGGCATAGATGACGCTCTGGTGGAGTTTATGGAAACGGCCGAATCCGGTGATAATGTATATTTGTGTTTTTTTGACAGCACAACACAGAAAATTACTAATGCTTTTATTGATGCAAAGAACATCGTGGGACAGGGAAATATTTTTCATATAATGGAAAGAGAGTATGGAACGGGCTATGGGTTTTTAAATAACTCTATTGATGATGGCACTGACGGTTCTCCTCTTATGCATAACAAATTTGCGGTAATTATAGATACAATAAACAAAGAAGGCAGATTGTGGACCGGCTCATATAATCCGACCTCAAACGGCACAACTAAAAATAATAATAATGCTGTTCGGATAGAATCTTATGATCTTGCTAAAATATACGCTGATGAGTTCTTATATATGTGGAATGGCAGAACCGGTAAATTTTCAACCGATAAGACAGCTTCTCCTTATACCAATCAGGAAGTTACTGTGGGCAGCACTACAATAAAAGTTTATTTTTCTCCTTATGAAGAAGTTCACCCGAGGGGCACATCTTGGGTATTAGAAAATTTATTTGATGATGCGACAAATTCAATTCTTTTTAATATGTTTACTTTTTCTGTAAATGAAACTTACCTCAAAGGGGCGGTGGAAGGAGCTTTTAATAACGGATTGGAGGTTAAGGGTGTAGTTGATGCAGGGCAATCGTCTAGCATACAGAATGCATTTAGAAGTCTCGGTATGGATGTCGTTCTTGACGCAAATGACGGCAAACTCCATCATAAATTTTGTATAATTGATTACGGTACGGCTGACCCGGTAGTCGTTACCGGCTCTTATAACTGGACCAACCAAGCCAACGAGGAAAATGACGAAAACTTTCTCGTTATCCATTCAAGAGAGGTCGCCGACCTCTACTGGGAAGAATTTCAGAAAAATTATGCGCTTGCGGCCGGCAATATTTCAGATTTTACAGAGGAGTCTGTAAGAGATGCGCTTGTTTATCCTTCGCCGGCAAAAGATGTTGATGAAGTGACTATCGGATATGAACTTTCTCCTGCGGTTACCGATGTCCGAATAACTGTCTATACTTTATACGGGGAAAAAGTTAAAGATTTTGATCTTGAGCTGGGAGAGTTTTATCCCGGTACATATAATGAAAAAATATGGAATTTGCAGAATGATTCTTCCGATGATGTAGCTCCGGGACTTTATATTATTAAAGTAGAAGGGGAAACCGGCGACGGCACGGTCTATGATACGTCAAAATTTGCTGTTATAAGATGAGTAAATACAGAATAAGTGAAACACTGCAAGGTTATAAGAAAGCGGCGGATATATTATATGAAGAGAAAAAAAAGGCGCTTCAAAAGGTAAGCGTTAATGAATCTTCTTTAATTTATGATGAACTTGTGAATTTCAGTGAGCTTGTTATGAACCAGAGTAAAGATCAAAAAGGCTTTAAAAGGCTGGATAAAATGAAAATAAAACAAGCTGTTGAATTATCTAAAAAACTCAATACCCCTTTTGTGGGCAATGAAGATGAACAGTCAGTATAAAGCATTAATAGAAATGGCGCAATTTTTTAACAGAGAAAAAATCCAATATGTGGTAATCGGGGGAGTCGCGGCGCAGTA
Organism: Elusimicrobiota bacterium; assembly: GCA_027858455.1. GTDB lineage: Bacteria > CG03 > SLGR01 > SLGR01 > JAGXOG01 > JAGXOG01. The sequence goes on from JAQICQ010000162.1 coordinate 4,679, forward strand.
CTGGGGTGAACCCCGCTTTACTGCTGATGTAGATATTGCAGTAAGCGCTGGAGTAGATAATCTGGATAAGTTTATCGATAAAATATCTGAAATTTTCAAATCCAGAGTAGAAAATATAAAAGAATTCGGAAACAAGTTCAGGGTTCTTCCGGTAAAAGCGTCAAACGGGTGCAATGTAGATATAACATTGGCTATACCGGGATATGAAAGCAGAGTAATGGAAAGGGCAGTAAATTTTAAGATTAACGACAAAAAAGTAAGAGTTTGTTCCGCTGAAGATTTGATTGTCCATAAGGCGTTGGCCGGAAGGCCTGTGGACCGGCAAGATATTGAGGGAATAATTTTGAGACAGCAGGATTCACTTGATAAAGAGTATATAATTAAATGGCTTAATATTTTTGCCGATGAACTTGCTGACGGTGAGATTCTATCAAGATTTAAAGTGCTGTGGGGAAAATATATTAAAAAGTAAAATAAGGTTTAAATGAAGAGGGAAAAATTAAATTATAGTAAAATTGTATTTTTACTTATATTGCTTATGTCGCTTCATCGGCTGCTTTATGCTTCGCCGGGAATTACTGCGGCAAATTTTTTAAAACTGCCCCAGGGTATTCGGGCAACTGCTATGGGGTCAAATTATACGGCTTTCGCAAAAGGGCCTGAATCTCTTTATTGGAATCCCGCAGGCCTTGCTTCGGGAACATTTAACGAAGGGCGTTTAAACTATAATAGCTGGATAGGAGAAACCTACTACGGATATGCGGGATACCGTCATAGGCTCAAGGGCGGAGGTCTTGCTGCTTCTGTGACTTATCTTGATTCGGGAGCTATTACAAAACGCGAAGGCGGCAGGGAAAGCGTCGGGACATATTATATGAGGGATATTGCTTTTGACATAGGGCAGGCTATGATTATATCGCCGAATTTCCGTGCCGGAGTATCTTTAAAATTTATATATGAAACAATTGACGGAAATAGCGCTAACGCGCTTGCCGGTGGTTTGGGCGCGCAGTTTTTTAAGAAGATAAAAGAACATTATTTAAACGCCGGCATGGCAGTTATGAATTTAGGAACCAAGATGGGTTACAGCAGCAAATATTCATTGCCCGCAGTTATAAAATTAGGTGTTGGCGATGAACTTTTTGACAGTAGATTAAGGGGCTCTCTCCAGGGTGATTATTATATTACGGACCAGACCCTCCACGGCGGAGCGGGAATTGAATTTACGGCAACTCCGGCTTTAAAAATAAGAGGCGGATATGATTTCGGGCGGGAGGATATATCTTTTCCGTATGGACTTACAGCAGGATTTGGTGTAAAATATACAGAATATTATGAGTATCTTTTTGATTACAGCATAAGCATGTCGGGAGATTTGGGATTTGTCCACAGGGCAGGAGTAGGAATACAGTTTTGAAAAAAACAGTAATTAAATATTTTATTTTTATTATGACGGTAACTTCTATAGGAGTTGTTTCTGTTTCTGCCGGAGGCAACGGCGGCGGAGCGGCGGCGCTGGTTGCCCGAAGAATTCCTCCGGCAAAGTATGAGAAATCCGCAAATGATATGGTTGTTTCTTTTATAGATGTCGGCCAGGGAAATTCAATTTTAGTTGAAGCTCCTTCCGGTAAGACAATGCTCTATGATGCGGGGGGGAATCCCGCATGGATGAAATCCTCGTGGGATCCGGGTATGCAGTTAGTGGTTCCTTATGTAGAGTCCAGGGGTATATATGACAAACTAGATTATGTTTTGATATCGCACGGCCACGCCGACCATTCGGGGGGGATGAAGGCGGTTATATATAATTTTGAAATAGGAACTTTTTATGACCCCGGGTATGAGTATACCGGCGGTTCCTATAAGGAGATGCTGCAGGCAATAAACGCAAAGAAAGTAAATTACGGATATCTTAAAGCCGGAATGGGCGAGAAAATTGATATGGGAAAAGATGTTGAGGTTAAAGTTTTCAGCCCGCCGCCCGATTTTTATTTTCAGGGAACTAATTCCGACACTAACAATAGCTCGATTCTTATTAAAATAAAATACAAAGATGTCAGCTTTTTATTTCCCGGTGATTTAGAGTCAAGGGGAGAGATATACTGTGCAAAAAAACACAGTCATCAGCTGGAATCTAATATTTTACAGGTTGGCCATCACGGCTCATTTACCTCTTCTACAATGCCGTTTTTAAAACAGGTTATGCCGGAAGTAGCGGTAATTCCTGTTGGAGCAAACAATACTTTTGGTCATCCGCGTCCGGAGGCGCTAAATAATCTTAAAAATGTAGGAGCGGAAATATTCAGGACTGATTACGACGGCACTGTCAGGGTATATACAGATGGAAAACAATTTATAGTTGAGACGGAAAAATAGATGGCAATTTATACCGTGATTACCGGTGATATAATTGAATCCCGGAAACTTTAAAGCAGATGTTTGTTATAACAGCTAAATCAATTGCCAGATTTGAAGAATTAAAAGACAGAAATTTTGCTGAATATTATCTTGTAGGAACTTTTGCCGGTGTAGCATTTGCATTTAGCATAGGAATAATC
>JAQICQ010000163.1 GCA_027858455.1 Elusimicrobiota bacterium
GGATAAAGAGGTAGAGAAAATTGTCAAAGAGCTGACTCCTTTAGCCTTTAAAGTGGTGGCTGCTGCGCCAAAAACATCGCGGGCTTCCCCGCCTGAGGATATATATAAGGTTGCAGTGAAATATAACAAGAATGTCACCATCGCAGCAGAGGTAGAAACGGCAGTAAGACAAGCTTTGACCGAGGCGAAAGAAGATGATATAATCTGCATCACCGGTTCTTTATATACGGTAGGAGAAGCGAGGCGATTTTTTATTGGGAAATTGGGAAAGGGGAAGAAGAGAAAATGCAAAGAAGTGATAACATTAAAAAAGGATTAGAACGGGCGCCGCATCGCGCGCTGCTTAAAGCCTGCGGGGTAAAGGAAGAAGATTTAAAGAAACCTTTTATCGCGGTAGTTAATTCCTGGACAGAAATCGTGCCCGGGCATATACATCTGCAGAAGTTGGCAGCAGGAGTGAAGGAAGGAATAAGAGAAGCCGGAGGGTTTCCTTTTGAGTTTCATACTATTGCCGTCTGTGACGGTCTGGCTATGGGGCATAAGGGAATGAAATATTCTCTGCCTTCAAGAGATGTGATTGCCGCATCTATTGAGATAATGATTGAGGCGCACGCTTTTGACGGGATGGTTCTTATCCCTGCCTGTGATGAAATTGTCCCTGGACATTTAATGGCTGCGGGACGGTTGAATATTCCGACAATAGTACTTACCGGCGGACCTATGTATCCGGGAAATTTTAAGGGTAAATCGGTTGACATAATTGATGTATTTGAGGCTGTAGGCGAGGTTTCACGGGGTAAAATGAGCGGGGAGCAATTGAAGGAATTGGAAAGCTGCGCTTGCCCGGGCGCGGGAACCTGCGCCGGGATGTTCAGCGCTAATACCTTAGCTTGCGGGGTGGAAGCATTAGGGTTATCTTTGCCGGGCTGCGCAACTTGCCATGCCTTAGACCCTAAAAAGCATGAGATTGCCAGAGAGACAGGAAAACAAATTGTCAGCTTAACAGCCCGGGGAATTACTGCCGGAAAGATAATGACTTATTCTGCTTTTCAGAACTGGATAAGAGTTTCTTTGGCTGTAGCCGGCTCTACCAATGATGTCCTGGAAGTCTTGGCAATTGCCAAGGAATATGAGTTAGAGATTCCTCTGAGATTATTTGATGAATTATCAAGGCAAACACCGCATATCTGCAATATGCGTCCGGGCGGCGCATACACAATGAAGGATTTGGACAATGCCGGAGGAGTGCAGGCAATAATGAAAAGGCTTGAATCTCTGTTGAACAGGGATTGTATTACAGTTACAGGCAAAAGCCTGGATGAAAATATAGCTGATGCAAAAATTCTGAATCCGGAAGTAATCCGAACTTTGGATAATCCGGTTCATACTACCGGCGGTTTGGCGATTCTTTACGGTAACATTGCTCCGAAAGGAGCGGTGGTGAAAAAGACTGCGGTAGTAGAAAGCATGTTAAAGTTTAAAGGCCGGGCACGGGTATTTGATTGCGAGGAAGATGCTCATAAAGCAATACTTAACGAAGAAATAAATAAAGGCGATATAGTAGTAATTCGTTATGAAGGGCCAAAAGGCGGCCCTGGCATGAGGGAGATGCTTGCTCCGACCGCCGCTATCTGCGGTTTGGGTTTATCCGAATTAGTGGCCCTTATTACCGACGGCAGGTTTTCCGGGGGAACCCGCGGCCCTTGTGTCGGCCATATATCACCTGAGGCCGCTGAAGGAGGGCCGATAGCTTTAATTAAAGAGGGAGATGTCATTTTGATAGATATTCCCAATAGAAGAATAGATTTGGAAGTTGATAAAGATGAATTTCAAAGGCGGCGGGAAAAGTGGAGCCCTAAAGAAGTGAAAGTTACAGGGTATCTTTCTCAATATAAAAAAAATGTTTCAAGTGCTGAATGCGGCGCCAGTATAAAAGCTTAACTGTATTAATATACAAATTGAAAAAGAGCGGGAGAAGAGGGACAGGCGGAATTAAGAGAGAATATTGAAATTTCAGAGGAGGAATGATGCAAGAGACTAATTAC
>JAQICQ010000223.1 GCA_027858455.1 Elusimicrobiota bacterium
GGTACCTGTCTATACCGGAAGCAAGAAGAAGACGGGCTGATACATTGGTGAGCGTTTTGCCGGTTATTGCAACCTTGCCGGTAAAGGTCTGTTCGCTTCCGGCGTATGTTGAATCAAAAGAGACATTCTCAAGAGAAGCGGATATAGCTGTTACGGGATCCAGATGAAACGTCGTGTTCCCCGCGGCATCTCTTTTTATGACAAGCGTTGAAATCGGGGTCTCGGATGTGTCGGCCTCCGCCGGTCCGCCGGCATACTGCGAAATAGCTCTTATATTATAAGTGCCTACCGACAGATTACTTGCATCAGCTGTCCATTCTTCTCCTGCGCCGCCGTAAGTAGTCCCCGCACCTCCGCCGTCGGTATCAAGAAAATTCCAGTTGGTTTCACCCGATTTTTTGTATTCAAATTTAACCGCACTAGTCATCTCGTCATATTCCACTGCACCAATCCAGCCTACCGCACCGCTGTAATTGGCCGAAATAATTGAAGCAGGTTTTATGGCCGGAATGGACGAATCCACGGTTATAGTAAATCCATTTTTGTCTGTGTCGGCGGTGTTGTTGTCGTCGTCTATGCAGAGCGCTCTCAAATTGTAATTACCGTCTTCAAGCGTAATTGAATCCGGCGGAAAAATCACAGTCTTAGTTTCGGCGCCGGGGATTACTCCTATGTCTGCGCTGGGACTGGCAGTATCGTATGTTGTCCAAGTGTCGGAGGTAGTTGGCTTATACTGAAATTTTAAAATCCCGCCGTCGGGTTCTGTAAGTTCGGCTACCACCTCAATATACCTGTTTGAAACCTCGAGTACTTCATCGTTTCTGACATCAAAACCGTCTATCCGTTTTATCGTAGCTTCAGACGGGGTGACGTCTTTGAGGTTCACTGTTATATTTTTAGCGTCGGTCTGCCCCGCCTTGTCATAAAGCGTGGCTATCAGGATGTCGGCCTGGTTGTCCTGAGTGGTATCAATCTGGATATAAACCGTTCCGCTGAATGTATGTGTTCCCGAATCTGTTTCATATGAAGTCAGGTTGTCACCGGGACTCCAGGAATAGGTAACGACACCGCCGGAATCTGAAAGCTCCAGTCTTTCAATATAGGACTCGGTTGTTGTAACGGTCCAGCTGTATGAATTTCCATAAACCAGATCCATTTCAGTATCTTCGTCTCCGTTTATGGAAAAAAGATTTATCTCCGGATCTGTGGCGTCAATAACAACGTTTATTATTTCTGATTCTGTAATGTTTCCTGCCTCATCTTCGGCCACGGCCTTTATTATACAGGTTGCGTCGTTTTCTAAAGACCCACCGGGTATCCAGTTCTTAACGATCCAGCCGTCACTGCCATCAGTGACCTCGTCGATACTTTCCCATATTTTTCCGTTGTTTTTGGAAAAGAGAAAAATTACCCTTTCTATATCAGTATCATCAACTTCCGCTGTGAGATCCGTAGCTGCTCCAGCCTTAAGCCTGTTTTCAGTAGTAGTAGGCTGAGTAATCTTAATTTCAGACGGGGCGGTTTTGTCAACTTTCATAGTTATGTATTCCGGGCTGTTGTCTGCTACGCCGCGTGAGTCGTTGGCCAGCGCGCGGACGTGGTACGAGCCGTCGGGAAGCCCTGAAACATCCCAGAGAGCAGTGTATTCAGTTACTATTATGCTTGAATTAGCACCGCCGTTATACTGCTCATCCGCATCTCTGAAACTGTCGGCAGCAGATCCGTATTTATAAGATACCTTAAACTGATAATCATATGTGCCCGGAGGGAATGACTGGGTTACTTCCCACCCGTCGCCTGATTTTGTCATTGTTCTGTCGTATGAATCTGTTGTGCAGTTAAACTCAACGGTTTCAATCGTTGTAGTATCCATTGTCAGGGTATTATCCTGTGTGTAAGCGGGCAGGTCGGAAAGGTCGAATCTGAACGTCATATTTGTCTTATCCGAACTTGACGGGTCGTTATCGGGAGAAGCTATATCAGTCCACGAGCCTCCAGAAGAAGGCCTGTACTGGAAAGTTACCGTAGCCACGTCAATATTTCCTGTAGTAGCTGGAGCTGATGCGGTAAGCAGAGCGTATTTCCTTACGGATTGGCCGTCGCCCACTATTACGTCATTATTAGCTGTATCAATTTTTGCATCGGGACCGAGCGCAGGTTTTAACATTACCTTAACCCATCCCGGAGAATTAACCGAAGAAGGTTCTGAAAAGTTACCTGCTGTATCGGTAGATTTTATCCTTATATCATAGGTATTGCCGGAAGTACGTCCGGTTGTATCCCATGCGGCCTGCCATACCTGGCTGAGAGCAGTTTCTGAAGTAGCCAGGGGTGTCCAGGAAGTCGTGGTAGAGAGCTTGTACTGAAAAATTGCGGTTTCGGCGTCATCTTCTAAAGTAGCCTGCAGAACATTATTTGACGCGGAATATACATTAGGTATTTCATCTACTTTGGTGGCGCTTGCGTAGTTGTAGTCGGTAGTTATTCTGAAGGTATTTACACCCACAAGTGTTTTTATGTAAGAGTCCGGTTCACCGGTTTGAGAATCTCCTGCGCCGCCAATATCATTTCCAATAACCGCCCAGGGGCCGCTGCCGTCTGTAATCGTAAGAGTAAGTGCCTGATCGGAACTTGCATCTGCGCCGGCCGGATATGTAGAAATATTACCCGCATAATCTTTAGCTGTAAAATAATATTTAACGCTGCGCTGCTCACTGCTGGCACCTGTATAATAATACCTGCCTGAGGTAGAAGTGGATTTTGTCAAACTCATCGATCCGCCGCCAATATAAAGTTTAACTGCGTCTGAATCATCGGATATCCCGTTTGTGTCAGTTGTGTTAACCGAGAAGGAAATATCCTGTGCGGTAGTAGCAGTTGTCGGCGCAGAAACTGTTGTTATTGCCGGAACGGTATTGTCATATATAAATGTGCGTGTTATAGTTGTGCTCTTATTACCCACTTCATCTTCTGCATGTATGTTAACTGTGATTGTTCCGTCGTCGCTGCCGTCTTTTTTAAGCGCAACGGGAAGCTGAACCTTAAATGATGTTGAGTTATAGGCATACCCGTTTCCTGAAGCTGCCGGAGATCCCAGGATCTGTTTAGGATAAGTTAAATCGTTTACGCCATAAGTATATACCGTAGAATCAGGAAGAGTTACAGTAACAGTTGATGCGTTCAAGTCAATTCCTGAGCTTCCGGAATTATCATTGATATCGTCTATCCATATATTTATTTTACTTGAATTTCCGCTGACAAATTCCGAGTAGTTTACTTTTTCGCCGTTTGTCGGCCAGTTGTCTGTGCTGACTCCGTCTGTGGCATCGAGCGGGTCGTCTCTATCAACTTTTTCCTTTAAATCAGTTGTGCCGTCATTGTCGGAATCGACAAGTGTAGGTCCAGTTGTATCAATTTTAAACCATCCACCGGAAGTCGTTCCGGAATAGTTTAAAACATCATCAGCGACATTTATACTGAGCTGATAAGCTCCGTCTTTAAGCGCGGCAGGCGGAGTATAGGTTACGGTATATGAACTTCCGACAAGTGTGGTGGTATATGATGTCGAAGGTATAGTTCTTTTTACACCGGCGTTATCTTTTAATTTCATAACGATTGAAGAAGTGTCAATGCCACTTAAACCATAATCGCCTAAGTAAGCTACGACAGAAGGCGTTCCCGTATTTGTAGCAGTTGCAACACTGAATGTGTCCCAGTTTACATTCGGTGCCTGTTGGTCGTAATTTATCTTTATATTATTTGATGCCAGCGAGTCGGATAATGTGTAATGCTCTGCGTCATCTTTTACTCGAATGCCTATATAATATGCTTCACCGCTTTGTAAAACAAAATTATAAGTATTCGCCCAAATATTCAAAAGTGCTGATTTAACGGTAGTTAGTCCAACTTTTTCCTGATTATGGACGCCGGCGAAATCAGAACTTGTGGCCATAACTATATTGTAACTATCTTG
>JAQICQ010000065.1 GCA_027858455.1 Elusimicrobiota bacterium
GATTTAATACCGCTCTCACCGTTGAGCCCTCAGGCGACAGCGGGAATTGGATCGGTCTCTTTGTCTTGGACAGCGCCGAACATTCCCGACATAGACGAGTACAACATATATCAGGATTCTATAGCGCCCGCCGGTCCGGATTTAGATTATATAAATATAGCATCTACCGGAGCGACATCTTATGTTGTTACAGGGCTTACTAATTTTAATACCTATTATTTCAGAATAACAACAGTAGATTTGGGAGTGAAAGAAAGTACACGGTCTGCCGTTGTCTCAGCTATGCCCAACGCCACTCTGCCTTCCGGCCCGACTGGGTTTAACTATTTAAATGTCTCTTCGGGTTCAATAAGATGGCAGTGGACGGATAATGCAAATAATGAAATTGGATACAGGGTAAAGGCGACTACAGACAACAGTACTATATACGATACTTTTGCTCCGGTTTCCGGAACAGGGGCAACGACCTCCTGGGTTGAGTTAAATCTTGTTCCCAATACCTCATATTACAGGTATGTCCAGGCCTATAATGCCGCAGGAAGTTCGTCTACTCAAAGCGGTGGAACATTTACTCTTGCCGCTGTTCCTGCGGGAGTTACCGCAAAAAAACGGAATACCGGCAATATATTTTTAGAGTGGACTTCAAACGGCAACCCCTCTTATACAAGGTACGGACTGTCGAAATCAACGGTCTCTGATTTCAGCGTAGGCGTAGATACTTTTGTAGTTATTTCTGACGGGTTGACAGATTTAACGACGGGCGCATATAACCTGAATGAAAATTCGACATATTATTTCAGGGTTTGGGCTTATAATGAGTTAAACAGCCCGACTGTCGCAACTCCGGTATTTTCAACTATGACAGCCGGGATTGCTCCGGCGGCAGTAAATAATCTCACAGCTTTTTCCGGAAATTCAGCGGGTGAATTAAAACTTAAGTGGACTGCTCCCGGCGACGACGGCACGACGGGAACTATCACTAACGGTAAATATAATATTAAATGGGCGACATATTCTTCAGTGTCTGACTGGGCAAGTTATAATAATAAGACCATTGAATTTTCCACAAGCGTAACTTTTGGAGAAACCGGCAGCATGGTTATAACGGGCTTAAATCAAGGGTTTAAATATTATATTAATGTCAGAGCCGCAGACGAGGTTCCTTTATATGGTTCATTTACGGCAGGAGTTAGCGCTTTTGCCCAGGGGTCACCGGGCAGTGTGGAAATTTTAGACAGCGGATTAAAATTGAGAACTACATTTTATACGGTTCTTTCTTCCGCAGTTATACGCATTACAGATATTGACAGAAATAAGAACTACGCCGCAGCTGAAACAATAAGCGGTATTCAGGTCGTATCTTCGTCAGGAAGCGTTACATTCAGCGTAGTGGAGTCGGCCCTGAACAGTTCAGTATTTATTTCAACTGTTAATATTGCGTTTTCGACAGCAGCATCGCAGAACAATAATTCCATAAAAGTATATGACGGAGCAACTGTAACGGTAAGGTATATTGACAATCTTCCGGCCGGAACAACTTCGTATAGTTTTATATGGTATGAAGCCGACAAGACTAAAATAGAACTGGTATACGATGAAACAGGTGATTATATCAGGGGATATTCCGGCAGTGTCAGCCCTGCAGAAAGAATAAAGGTCTTTAACGACAATGATGATGAGTTAAATTTCAGTACGACTTCGGTCTCTGACGGGAGCTTTAGAATTAATGTAAGTGAAAACTTCACTTACGGATCGCTGGATTCTTCAGGCAATACTTCAATATATGTAAGAGCAGGAGGAGGCAGGGTAGATCTTATATATGACGTTAAATGTATTGTTGATACTGCGAAGATAGATTTCGATTATTCGCCGTGGGGAGACGGAACTGATTATCTTGTCGGCAGTGATGGTGCGATTGAGCCGGATGCTACAATAAAAATTTCTGCGGACACAAAATCATCTGACATTAACCGGATGTCAGCTTTGAGTATGATAAATACAAACAGTATTACCAGTGTCAAAGTTGGCGCATCAGGGAGTTTCAGCATTGCTGTGGGCGATAAATTTAAAAAATACTCTGTTATTACCGCAACTGTAACGGATACAAACTTTAATTATGCGATATTTAAGGCCACAGCCCAGCCGGCCGAGTCAAAACTTCTGCCTGCGGCGCCTAATCCGTTTGTGGTAAGCAGCGAGGATTTTACGGTTATAAATTACGATATAGCCCGACCCGGGGATGTTTCTTTAAAGGTATATAATATAGCGGGTGAGTTAGTAAAGACTCTTGTAGAGAGCAACCATTCAGTTGGTTCTTATTATGTAAGGTGGTACGGAGATAACGGGCGGCCCGGCGACGATGTTGGAAAGAAAGTAGGCAGCGGAGTATATATCTATGTTATTTCAGCTCCGGGATTAAATGATTCCGGAAAGGTGATATTGGTAAGGTAACTAACCACGGGGCAAGCTCCGAGGCTTTCAAAAAAAGACTCATAGTTACCAGCAGACTAATGGAGATTAAAATGTTAGTAAATGTTAAATCAGATGTAGAAACCATAGAACGCCACCTCAATTCTATGCAACTTTCG
>JAQICQ010000101.1 GCA_027858455.1 Elusimicrobiota bacterium
GCCCAGGAATTATCATCATCCGATGCTGTCGGTATATCCTGGTTTTTTGCAAGAATCTTTGCTTCAATATTTGGATCAAATCCCTGCCAGGATTTCCCTCCTTCGCTGAAAACCGGCCCTATATCTGCGCGGGGGCCGCTTGTGAAATCGCCGGGCTCCGGTTTAAAATATCTTATTCCTTCATAATCAGGCCCGCATCCTTCGGCATTAAGGGAATTCATTAAATTATCGTAGCCCGACTTAGCTCCCTCCGGCCATCTTACCGACTGGTAGAAATTAAGAACATTATATCTGTCAACAACCATAGAGAGCCCGGAGTAGTGGTCGGCTCCGGCGCATGATAAAACCATAAAGTCCAAATCGCCGCCTGGCCCTATCTTTGCATCCAGAAATTCGTCAAGTTTTGAATATCCCGCTGACGATGCATACCCGCCGTCTATAAGGATATACTTGTCATCGGCGGTATCTAATTTTCCGTCCGCGCCGGGGAGTTCTATAAATTCACAGTCGCCGTATAAACTCTCCCCCCAGAGAATAAAATGTATTCTCATATAATATTTTTGCGCCCGGAGAGCCGGGGCTAAACAGATTAAAAGAAGACATAGAAATACCCGTATTTTTCCTTTATTTTTCATAGCCGTTTTATTTTATATACTCCAGCTCTTTAAGAAGTTCTTTAACCTTCGGGTCTTTTAACAGCTCTCCGGCGCGGCGGCGATTTTGCGGCTTTTTCCATTTCCCGATGCTCCCGGAATCCAATTCCCTGACGGATTTTCTCCAGCTCCGGCTTTTTTTGATATTTGTATGGCAGGTCCAATCCATAATCTCTTTTGGATAATTTTTCTCTGTGAAATTTTCCCCTGTAAAATCACATATTTTTTGAACTGTCTCATGAAAATTTTTAACAAGTTTCTCATATTTGACAGTCAGAACAGAAGGGTGCCCCTTAAATTTCAGGCCGGCTTTTACATCACGAACCCACCTTTGGGGGGTAATCCAGTATTTTTCCGAATCTTTGGGATGTTTTGAAAGCATAACATCGCGGCCGTCTCTTACTATATGGATGATTTTAACTTTACCGTTAAAATATTTAATGATATTTTCTATATGCCTGATATTTCCCGGCGTCTTTTCGCACCAGCGGGAAACTCCCGGAGGTATCCGGCGGGTTAAGATATAGCGGTAAAGCCGGTCTATGCGGATGGGAACCTCTGTTATTTCACCGTTTATCTTTTTTTGCTCCCATTCCAGAAAAGCTCCGGTCTCATTTTTAACAGCATAAAAAGACGGGTGAGCTCCTAAAATAGAAAGCAATAAGGTGGTGCCCGAGCGGCCGCACCCACCGATAATTACAGGCGGCGCGGAAAACTTTTTCTTTTCTTTTTTTTCTCCCAGCGCCACTACCGGCGGGCTGAAAAATGTTTTAAATTTATTTGATGCCATATTGTTTTTTATTTTAAACTATTAACGCCGCAGTTTCAAATCCAGGTCTTTTTCAATCTAAAAATTACAGTCAGGTTTTATCCGTGCAAAATAATTTAATAACTTCTATTTTAATCCCGCCGTTAAACAACCTAACTCATCCGGGAAACGCCGGACTTTTTATTTGAAGATTTTATGCAATATAAATATAATAATTCTATGAAATATACAACTGCATTAAAATATATCCGCCGCAACGGCGACATAGCTTTTTCTTTATGAAAACCGCTTTCTTTTTTTCAACCGGCAGGACGGGAACAGACTGGGTTACTTCCCTTTTTAACGACAATATCAAAAACGCATGGAGCGTCCACGAGCCTCACCCTGCCTTTAGAAAACGGGCCCGCCGCCTTGTTTCAAATAAATTTACGCTATACGACAAATACTATTTTAAAATACCCAGGTGGTACCGCCATAAAAAGAAAAAAGAAGAATAGTATATTGAGACAAACTACCATCTCTTTGCCGCAATCCCTCTTATAAGATCAGCTTTTGGCGGAGCACTCTGTATCCATACAATACGCGACGGAAGAGAGGTAGTCCGTTCCTGGCTGAACAGATACCGTTATATTACAAACGAGCATATCCGTCCCGTTGATTTTAATGACAGTGACGCAGCCGAAAAATGGCCAAGATGGAATCCCCTGCAAAAACTTGCATGGTACTGGAAAACAGTAAACAGCCATGTTTACAATAATAAACCCGACCTGTGGATAAAGTACGAAGATATTTTCAAGGGCGACCGGAAAGGCGTATTTGAAATTCTTGACCTCTTTGATGACCTAAAATATTCGGAGAAAGATATAAAAAATTACCTTGACCGTAAAGTAAACAAAAATCCTTTTGATTTTTTCCCTTACTATAAAGACTGGCCCGAAAAATGGAAAGTCCAGTTTGATGAAATTGCGGGCGATGCAATGAGAAAATTTGGATACTCTAAGTGACCTTACGGTAAAACCTGCCGTTAGATGCTTCTTTTTAAAAAACCCCTTTAAAATAACCTGCAGGTATTTTAACTTGCCGAAGGCTCTGGGCGGCCCTTAAAACAAGACACGACAATAATATTTGTTTTATTTGCGCGCTTTAGTTTATTTCAACTAATTTTATGTCAAATATAAGATCCTCACCTGCAAGAGGATGGTTTAAATCAACTGTAATGCTTTCGTCATTTACCGTGGTAATTTCACCGTTAAATTTCTGGCCGTCCTGACTTTGCAGATTTAACCTTCTCCCTATTTCAGGCTCAAAATCTTCCGGAAAAGACTTCATAGGAACATTCTGGATAAGCTCTTCTTTTTTGTCTCCGTAAGCGTTATCTGACTCTATGGAAATTTCTTTTTCCTCGTCAATTTTCATGCCTCTTACCGCCTTGTCAAAGCCGGGTATTATCTTTCCGTCGCCTACTGTAAATTCCAGCGGCTTGCCGTCTTTTGAACTATCAAATACGTCTCCGTTTTTTAGTTTCCCTGTATATTCAACCTTAACTTTGTCGTCAACTTTAACCATTTGTTTCTCCTCTTTTACCTTACTTTGCTTACTCTCTTTTTTATCTTCAGCTGCCGTGCATCCGGATATAATTAATCCGGCGGCAAGAATAAATATTGTTTTCCTAAATATTTTTTTGATGATTGGCTCCTTTTTTTACTCTGCTTTTTGCAACTGTTGTGTTATTATAACAAGATGAGTTCACAAATCAAATATTCCGGCGGGATATAAAAATAAGGACTTTATATTTGGCGGTATCTGAATCCGTCTTTTAATTTTTTCCCTTTTTTCTTAAAGAGGTCCCTTATATGATCATCCATGGTAAAATAAAATATCTGCCACCCTGCCGCGGCCGCAGACACCAGGCTTTCTGTTAAATATTCTCTTCTTTTCCAATCCGTATGCTGGAAAGCGTCGTCAAATATAAAAAACATCTTCCTGTCCCCCATGACTTTGCGGGTAATTCCCATCCTCAGGGCAATAAGTATCTGTTCAAGAGCGCCGGTGGATATGTCCGCGACATTGTAATCCCTGTATTTATCCGAAACAATAACTTTTTTGCCGTCAAGTTTCACCCTGTTATATCTTTGGGTAATCTCTTTGACGGGGGACTGGACTATATCCGACGAGAGGCTCTCTTTAATTTTTTTGTCCTCTTTTAATTTTAGTTCTTCAATTACTTTATATACAGAATTCAACCCTATAATTTTTGCCCGGAGCTGTTTCAACCTGCTTAAAATATTTTCCCTTTTCTTCCTCAGCTTATCTATCAGCCTGTTAAAGCTCTCGTTTATATCGGCTGAAGTTTCCTGCACCAGCCTGTTTTTAATTTCCCCCAGGCTGTCGAGATATCCCTCTCTTTTCTCTTCTGCCTTTTGTCTTTCTTCTTCAAGCTCTCTTAATTTTTTTTCATCATATTCCTCGCCGGCTCTCTCTTTTAAATATTCTTCCTGACCTAAATTTAATTTGGCGAGTTCTTTTTCGGTATCGGATATGTTTTTCTCGTTTTCCCTGATTTTATTTTTAAAATCATCTGCGGCTTCTTCCCATTTTACCGTTTCCGGTGCTTTAGCCGGTTCCGGTACATTAGAAGGTATCTTTAAAAATATTTGATTTATCTCATTTGTTAAGCCTTGCAGTTTCCGGCGCGGCTCTTTTATGTTCTCTTTTATATCACTCGCGCGGTCGCGGTATCTTTCTTCTTCCTTAAGTTTCTCTTTAAGATCGCTGAATCCTGTTAATTCCCGTCTAAAAAGCCGATTATATTTCTCCCGTATAGCTTTTACTTCTTCAGAAGCATTCTTGTTGATAAAAACACCCCTCTTTTTAAAAATTAAAAAAAGAACCGCAAATATAGCTGCAATAACCGGAGACAGCATTTTAGAAATACCCAGCATCGGCACCAAAGCAGTAAGGGCAAGAGCTGTTATTATTAAAATATTCTGGCGGAAAGAACTAATTTTTCCCCCTTTTAAAATACCGTCATAAATATCCGCCGCTTCCGCGAGCCAGACATAATTCCCTGATAAACTTTTTGCTTCTTTTAATCTCGCCTCGTCCCTGACGATATTTTCTTTGGTGGTTTTATATTCAACAATTTTATTCCTAAGCATCTCAGCTTCGTCGGGATTGAGCTCGCCGCGAAGGCTCTTTAATTCTTCCGCCCGGCGGAATAATATATATCCCCGATGACGGCGCGCGCGATTCTGCTCTTTTATCTTTTCATCCGCAAGCTCCATCTCGCGGTTTAACGATACCACCGGCCCCAGTGTATAGTTTCTATTTATATCATTTAAAAGTTTCTCGGTTTTCTCAAGTTCTTCCCGCGCGGCATACATATCCCTGGCATCGTTTGATTTCCTGGAAATATTTATTATACCTTCTTTTACCTGCGCTTCCGTGAAAGTCGCGGGTATCTTTCCTTCTATTTTGTCTAAAATTTCCCTTTCCGACAAAAGCCGTTTAACGGCTCCGGGATTTACGCCTCCGGGACCGTCTGAAATAGCCGAATCGGCACCTTTTATCACAAGGAGTTTCTCAAGGCCGGGAGGAAGCCCTCTGCCTGTCTTTTCCATATATTTTTTAAGCTTTTCTTTTGCGGCGGGAGAAAATTCTTTGGCCTTTTCATGAAGCCCGCTGACCGTGATTTTTCCCACGGACCCGATATCTCTTAAGTTCCATCTCTTTTCGGAACCTAAATTTGCGGAACCTAAAAGAGAGTTTATAATAAATTCTACAATATAGGTTTTTCCCGTTTCATTTTTTCCGTATATTAAATTAAGGTCACCCGGCTCCATTATAAATTCATCAACCGGGCCCAGCCGGCTGATGCTTATTTTTTTTATCCTTACGGAGTTATTCATATACTGCCTTTAAGGCCTCAAGGAGAAGACCGTTCTTTGACGGAGAGAGGGGGTCTGAAAAATCCCAGTCCAGGTTATTCTCTATCCATTCCTTAACTCGTGAAGCTATCTCGTCAAGTTCTTTATTGCCGGTTATGTGCAGATTAGTTGTGTCTATCTGTTCGCCGTCGGCGTTATCGTAAAAATTAAACCCGGAAAAGCTGTCCCGGATTGCGCTGACGGCCTCTTTTATATCTCCGATATATCCCGATGCTTTTATCCGTATGCGGGTCTTTTTAATCTCATTTTTGCTTAATTGCCATTTTTCAATTAACTCCCGCGACACTGATTTAATATATTTTTTAAGGTCGTCAACCGGAAGGAGTATAATTTCTTCCGACTGGTATATGACAGGAGAATCCGTCCGGACAGATTCTATCTTAAGGGATTTTGTATCTAAAAGTATAAACCTTCTTTTTCCGGTTTCGTTTATATCCAGGGGCGCCGGGGAGCCTGGATAATGAATTTTTGAGGTATCGGTAATCTTATGAATATGGCCGAGAATAACTTTTGCCGGACGGTATCTTTCAATATCGGTATCAGAAAGAGGCATATATACTCCCGGCTCAAGAGGATTTAGATTCCCGGCCCCGCGGAGCCGGTCGCCGTGACCTATTAGAACCCATTCATCTTCTTTTAATTTTTGTTTAAAAGGCTCTATTGCCTCCCCCATTGTCTTTTCGGCGTCATACGGGACAAACAAAAAAACACGGCCGCCGATTTTAATTATATCCGGAGAGCCGTCTATGACTTTTACATTGTCTGCTTTAATTTTTTTTGCGGAAAATCCGGCATCGTGGTTTCCCGGTATAACGTATATATTTATACCGTTAAACTCTTTTGAAGAACAAAGCTTATCAAAACCGGAATAATTAGTCATATCTTTGTCAAAAAGGTCACCGGCGATAATTAAATCTTTGGTGCCGGTTTTTTTTAACCGGGTTAAAATATGCTCAAGGACGGCGTATCTTTCAGGCCTCTCTTTATTTAAATGTATATCTGCGGTTATCGCTGTCTTATAATTATAAATTTAACGGCCCCCCTGAATAGTTTTTCTGTTCATACATCTTTTTATCCGCTTCTTTTATAAGCCCACCTAAATTTCTTTTGCTTTTGCCGGAATAATCTATCGCGTACCCTATGCTTATATCGGGAGTTATCGTGACTTCCGGCGCAATATTAACGGTTAACTTTTCCAGTCCGCCTTTAAGCCTAGCAATAAACTCCCCGGCTCTCTCCGCATCCTGGTTAAAGAGCATAAAAATAAATTCGTCACCGCCGTAGCGGGCCACGATGTCCGAAGCCCGGATTTCCTTTTGAAATAGATTTGACACTTGCACCAGGACTTTATCCCCTGAAGGATGTCCGTACCGGTCGTTTATTTCCTTGAATTTATCTATATCGCAAAGCAGTACGGCGACCGGTTTTTT
Organism: Elusimicrobiota bacterium; assembly: GCA_027858455.1. Classification (GTDB taxonomy): domain Bacteria; phylum CG03; class SLGR01; order SLGR01; family JAGXOG01; genus JAGXOG01. Next base: position 6,800 of record JAQICQ010000101.1, read on the forward strand.
ATCTCTTCGCGCTACTTCCAACAGAAAAGCCGCATTCTGGAAAAAATATCTTCTGTTTTTAAGCCCTGTCAGCGGATCCCTGACGCTGGCAGTAACCAATTTTCTTTTTTCATTCAATAAAAGCTTAATGGAATTTAAAAGAACGTATTTCATCCGATCATTTTTAAATTTTTTAAGCCCTATGTCGGTAAATCTGTCAAGATGATCTTCATACATCGTTTTAGGGTTAAAAACCGTCTTGTCAAAAATTATATCATGGGTATTCATTATCCTCTGCATAGGCGAAATCAAGGCGGAATATTCCATATTCATGGTAAATTCCAGCATTTCAAGCGGAGTATAATCATTATTTTTAACTTTTTTGAGGGTTTTCCCGGCTTCAGCTATAAGTTTTTTCATTATATTTTTTGCTCTTTTTTTGTCTTCCAGCTGAAGCACTTTAAGATTATATTCTCGCTCCTGTAAATAATGCCAATACTTTAAATGTTTGCTCTCGTCCCTGGACATCTCTTTCCACATTTCTTTGAGGTCTTTAGGAATACCCGGCTTCATGGACAGAGCCATATAAATATTTTCCAGCAGCGCGTCAAGATCCAAATAGTTTTGAATTAATTCTTTAATTTTAAAACTACTTTTTTTAATAACTATCTTATTATATATAAAATGGTGTCGGAGACAAACTTATTAACTTATTGTTTTTCCAAACGACTTTTAAAATGGGCGAAACCTACTTTTATTTTTAAATGAGATGCCGGCATATTAAAATGCTTGCGGATAAATGATAAAATTAACCTTTTAAATATAATATTACTATGAAAAAACAAGACTTGGAAACAGCAGTTAAAATAATCAGCAGCCTCCGGATAGCCATTTCAAATATACGCCTCTATCCTGAGACAAGCAACATAGTAACTGATTCAATTGACGATGTTTACGGAAAGATACAGAACCTTTTACATAAATACGATCATCTTTCTTTTGCCGAAACCTCTGCAAATCTTATAATAAACGACAAAATTATAAAACAAAATTTCAAGGCGCTTATACCTGCCGATGTCTATCGGACCTTTGTAGAGACATTAATGCATTCTCATATAAAATGCTTATCTTTTAAAGACGGGCTCAGCCGGGAAGATTTTTATTTTTTTATAAAAATATTCTCGGAAAAGCACTGGCGCCGGGAAGGCGACATGATGGTCCTGACTACTATTTTAAAAGAAAAAAATATAGATACCATACGGCTCAACGAAAAGGTATACCAGGCCGTAGGAGAGACCGACCTTGTAGTTAAAGAAGGAATGGACTATTTAAAGCGCAACGAAGGCGAAATTGATATTTTAGTAAAAACTTTAGAGGAAGTGGCAGAAATTGCCCGGACAGATAAAGAGAAGGTCTTTAACGACGAGATACGCACAAATGTAATTAATAAAATGATGGAACTTAAACCGGAGCTTCTCGTTAACTTCTTCAAACGAAAAAGAACCCCCAAAGTTGAAAAAATAAAAGACACAATAGTCGAAGGCCTGCCCGCCCGGCAGATAAAAGAGGTTATCTCTAAGGTTACAACGGTATATAAAACGATAAAAAATGAAACTCCTCCGGGCTCAAAAAAAGAAGCCGAACTTTTAAAACTCAAAGAGACCATCAACTCTCTGCTCTCCTCCTGCAGGGACAGGGAGGCTTCTCTGGAAATTTTTAATATGCTGAAAGATGACAACCTTGACGAGCTCCTCCCGGCGTGGTGGGATAAACCCGAAAAATCCAAGATGGGGCTCCTTGTCTCAAAAGGCAGAATTTTAATTGAAAAAGATTCTGCGGAACTTTTAGACCCGGCGATAAGAGACGACATCATAAAAATTATACGCCAGATGGAAAAGATAGGAAAAGAAGAGATTATCCGCGGCCTTTTACAAAAACTTAAAGAAAATTTTCTCGCTAATACAGCAGCGACGAGGCTGGAGGCGGTAAAATTTTATAAAACATTAAAACCGACGCTTGACTCTCTTGCAAATAACGAACTGGCTTTACTTTTAGAACCGGTTCTCTGGGATATCATAGAAAAAGAGACCGACGAAACGGTCTACAGCCTCATAGCCGACATCCAGTCACAGGCAATAGAAAACTCCGTAAAGGATTGCGACTATCAAAAAGCCAGAGAGATACTTGCTATATTCAGAAAACACCGGGCGCTGAAAAAAGAAGGATTCCAGGGAAGGGCGGAAAAAGCCGAAGAATATCTTAAAAAATCAGCCACAAACCGCGTACTCAAACTTTTAATAGAAGATTTAAGGTCGAGGGAAAAAGAAAGGCAGGATAACTCCTACAAGGTGCTCCTCCAGATGGAGGAGTTTATGACTCCTAAAATGATAGGCGCCATAAAAAAGACAGCTGACCTGGGGCTGAGGGAACTTATGGCAAGAATAATAGTAAAGGTAGGAGAAAAAGCTGTTCTTTCCCTCATAAGCGAGGCAGAAAAAGGTATTCCCTCAGGCGATGTTAAAAATATAATAGAGATACTTCCCACCCTTGATAAAAAATCCATATCCCTTGCAAAACTGCGCTATACAATGAACCACTACGCCGTTGAAGTGCGGGTGCAATCGGTAAAAACAGCAATGGAATTCGGCCCTGACGGCCGGGATATACTAATTTACGCCCTGGACGACGAAAATATAAAAGTCAGGACACTGGCAATCGAGGGAATGGGAATTTTAAAAGACAAGGAATTGTTTGACCTTTTTAAGAATAAGGACAAAACAAATATTGAAGAAAGACTTTTCTGCGAAGCTCTCGGCGGACTAAATATGCCGGCCGCCCAAAACTATCTGATTAAGATAGCCTCGCCGAAAAAAAGATTTTGGAGAAAAAGAAAACCGCGTGAAGTCCGAGTGGCTGCGATAAAAACGCTTGAACACTACCCCGGACCTAAAACAGAGAGCGTTCTTGACCGGTTAAAAAACTCTTCTGATAAGTTTATCCGCTCTAACGCCAAATACATACTGAAAAAAATACAAGAACAATAAAACTGACGAAGTTGAAGAATTATCCTGCCAGCCGATTACTTTTATATTTAAGCTGCCTCACAAGTTATGATTATGCAGTATCAGCAATCTGTTTTGCTAAATCCTTTTGTTTTATCTTTTTTTACCATATAAAGTCTTTTCAAATCTGATATATCAATAGTGCGGTTAGCCGCTTTCTTATTCAAAATAAGATCCTCCAAACTAATATAATATGTATCTTCCTCGCCGTATTTGCCGGCAATTTTATGTTTTATAGTTTCTCCTGTGTCTATTCCTTCAATGCTATTAGTTATATGAACCTTGATTGGATCCTCTCCTATTTGAAAAAAAGAAGGTTTATTTTTGGTAAAATATTTCTCGTTAAGTTCATACTGTTTCTCTAAACTTTCCGTAGTAATACCCATAAAGTTTGCAATAGATTTAACTGTTTTTTTGCTGTTTCCCGGTGATTTATCAATAAGACAATTAATATCTGTAGTATAGCGCGGTTTAGCATAGTAGGATACCGCCATTGCTCCTACAATACAATATTCAACTTCAAATTTATTAAAAGTTTTTATGAAATCTTTAAAATCTTTTTCATGTCTCACGGCGCAAATCCTCTATAGATATTTTTTTTGCATATTTACGATTCATTTTCCGGGGCTTTATGCCTTTTAATTCATAATATTGTTCTCGCAGATATTGAGTCATATCAAGCCGCTGCCGGGGCGTTAGTGAAAAATCATGTTCATCAGCAGCTTTTTCAAGCTCTTCAAAAGATGCACAAATTTTGGTATATGTTTTTTTTGTCATTTAGGAATCTCCTTAAAATGAAAAAGGCTTCCTACCCGGGAGAAATCCTCATGAGATAAAACCTGAACAGAAAGCCCTTTTGTCTTTATTATTTTGAATATTCGCAGAATTTCCTTATTTCATATTGATAAAATTATACAAAACTGATATTGAATTTGTCAAATTACTTATCTACTGAATTTTCATAAGCCGCGGCGGCAGGAGGACATTGCGGCTTTGTCTGAGCTCTTTCAGCGCGCCGGCCCCTTAAATAATTTTTAGCATACAGTATTTCCGGCCGCAGTAAAACTACCTGTTTAAATCTTTTCTGCTGAAAACTTCCGCCCGGAAAGTAAGAATTTCCGTATCTTTGTCTTTCCATGCATCAGGTTCTAACCCGGCCTTAGAATAAGACAGGCTTCTTAAAAACTCTTCTTTGCTCCACCCTGTTTCATCAGCTACCTGGGGAAGATAGACCCCCTGATTCATTCCCCTTTTTATAATAACTCCGTCCCGCCCGAGTTTTATATCTTCCGTACTTTTAACCTTTTCGGGTACGGTAAGAACTGATATCTCTATATCCAGGCCGCCTAATTCCTCCGGCGACACTGAAGAAAACCTCGGGTCTTGCGAAGAAGCCGCTACCGCCATATTTTTCACTGCTATATAAAGTTTATTTACCGGGAAGATATTTCCTATGCACCCCCGGAGACGGCCGTCTTTATGAAGAGTTACAAATACCCCTCTTTCCCCGTTAAGAGTTTTGTCGGTGATATCAAATCGCGGGACCTCTTCTTTTTTAATGTGTTTTTGTAAAGTAACTTCCACAATGTCTAAAAGAGTTAGTTTTTGATCTTTTGTCAGACCCATAATCTTAAGAAATACCTCTTTAACTTAGCTCCCGGAATGTCTCTATCTTCTCCTGACTGCAAACCAGTATCATTGCATCCCCACCCTTTAATTTTGTTTCTGCCGTGGGCGGGGCGATAATAATTTGCTCGTAATCCGTCTGATTATCGTCGTTTATAATAGGTTTTTTTCTCTTAATGGCTATTACATTTGAATTGTATTTTTTTCTGATTTGCAGCGTTCCTAAATTCTTACCTATAAATTTTTGCGGGGCATTTATCTCTACCATAAAAAGCCCCGGGGCCAGCGGCAGTTCGTTATAACCCGGCCATAAAAGCCTTTTAGAAAGAACTTCCGCGGAATCTTTTTCCGGAAAGACCACATTGTTGGCACCGATTTTTTTTAAAACTTTCCCGTGCAGTTCATCAACCGCCTTTACCATAACCAAGGGGACTTCTATCTCTTTAAGCAAGAGCGTTATTAAGATACTCTCGCCCATATTGCCTCCTATAGAAACTACCGCCGCGTCAACATCCGAAACGCCGAGATCCTTTAAGGCTTCAATGTCGGTTGAATCGGCTTCCACTACGGAAGTAAATTCATTTTCATAAGCCCTTACCTTATCGGGATCCTTTTCAATAGCTATCACCTCTCCGCCTTCCTGCTCTAAATCACGGGCAATTGCCGAACCAAACCTTCCTAAACCTATTATCGCAAAACTTTTCATATAAATAATCTCCTTTTTTTAAAAATTACTTTTAATTTTCCGGCTTAACCTACCGCTATTTCCTGCTCGGGATATCTATGCGTCTGTTTTTTATGTTTTACTATGATAGCTGTAAAAAAAGTTATCGGTCCGAGCCTGCCGAAAAACATCGTTAATATTATCACCAGTTTGCTGAATGAACTTAAATCCGCAGTAATCCCCGTTGAAAGCCCTACCGTTCCGAAAGCAGAGGTAACCTCAAAGAGTATCTCTCTTATAGAAAAATTATCGACAAACGATATCAGCATCATGGCAATAAGTATAGAAAATATACTCAGCCCGAAGATCACAACGGATTTCTTGACTGTATTAATGGTAAGTCTTCTTTTAAATAAAACTTGGTCCCTGCCCTCTTTTATAGTTGCTTTCATATTAAAAAGAAGCACGGCAAAAGTCGTGGTCTTTATTCCGCCTCCGGTCCCTCCGGGCGAAGCCCCGATAAACATAAGCACCACGGTAAATATTACAGAAAAATTAAGCAGGCCCCCTGTATCTATCATATTAAAGCCCGCTGTCCGGGGAGTAACGGACTGAAAAAACGCCATCAGCCATTTTTTGGATAAAGACATATCTTTAAGTGTAAGCGGATTATTAAATTCAGCGATAAAATATATAACCGTTCCCGCAACAAGCAAAATAGAGGTTGCGGTCAATACAATCTTTGTATGTACGGAGAATCTGTATCTTTTCTTTTTAGATAAACTTTTAATATATCCCATAAAATCATTTATCACTATATAGCCTATACCTCCGAGAATTATCAGAAAAGAAACGGTCATAACCGAAATCCAGTCGTTATTTAACCCTGTAAGAGAAGCGCCGGCCTCAAAGATATCAAATCCGGCGTTGCAGAAAGCCGAGACAGAATGAAAGACCCCAAAATAAAGTGAACGCCCAAAACTGTTAAAGAGCGGTCTCATCCTCCATGTAAGCAGGGCGGCTCCGGCTGCTTCAAGAATCAGAGTCACGGCAAGAACCCTTAATATAAATTTAGAAAGCTTTATTTTTTCAGTTCCGGCCATCTGATGCTGAACAATTATTCTTCCTTTTATGCTCATTCCTTTTCTTGAAAGTATTACCAGCATGCTCGCCAGGGCCATATAGCCCAGCGCCCCTATCTGTATAAGGAAAAGTATTATTGCCTGGCCGAGGGGAGTAAAAAACTCACCGGTGGCCTTTACCGTCAACCCGGTCACACAAACTGCCGAGGTCGAGGTAAAAAGCGCATCTATAAAGTTTATGGGGCTTACGGTAGTTCCCGGGATAAATTTTAAGGCCAGAGCGCCGGCGCCTATTACCGTTAAAAAGAGCTTGATTAAATTTACAGAGGGATTAAAAGTTTTGCCTGTTGTTTGCATTTTTTATAATATTTTAATAGTAAAAACCGCGATTTAAAACCATACTGCATCTGCCCGGACACACCGCCCCGTCTGGCCGCATCGTATAAGCTTTTATTATAAAAACCCTCCTTAATTTGCTGAAATTATACCTGTTATTGCTATGAATTTATATCAAATAGAATATGACATGTCAACAGAATTTCCCGGGCTTTTCAAAAGACCTCAAAAATACTGCGGGCGCTTATCGGGATCTGTCCCGTAAATCTTTTTTCTTATTAAATATCTCAGCTATTTTACGAAGAAGATCTTTGACATTATAGGGTTTATTTATAAACGGTATATTATTTTTTACTATCTCTTCTGTCTGACCTTTTTTATCAAGATAACCGCTGGTAAGAAGCATATTTTTAGGCGGTTTTATCTTTTTTAGTTCTTCTATGAGTTCAAGTCCTGTGCCGTCGGGCAGAATCATATCGCTGAAAACCAGATCAAAATCGCCTTTTTGCTCTTTATAGATATTTACCGCCTTGCCTTTATCAGAGGCGGAAACAGGTTTATAATTATTTTTTCCAAGAATTCTGGCGGCAAGCTTTAATATCTGCTGCTCGTCCTCAACGATTAAAATCTTTTGCCCCCGGCCAGTATCTGCTTTATGGTCTTTTTCTTTTACCGGTTTTTTATTTATTTCTTCTTCCAAGGCCGGAAAATACATACTGAACCTGGTTCCCTCTCCCGGCTCTGTCCATACTTTTATCACAGCGTCATGGTCTTTAATTATGCCAAATACTACCGATAAGCCCAGACCCGTGCCCTCTGTTTTTTTTGTGGTAAAAAATGGTTCAAAAATATTTTCAACCGTCTTTTTATCCATCCCTCTGCCTGAATCTTCTACAGTAAGACAGATATACTTTCCCGGAAAAATATCACCGTATATGGTATGCTCTGTTTCTTTTATATTTTCAACTTTAGTTTCAATAATAATTTCACCGCCGTCCGGCATAGCATAGAGAGAGTTTACCGTCAGATTGGTAATAACCTGCTCTATATTTGTCCTGTCAGCTTTCACACTAACCCCCTCTGCGGCAAGCCGGGCATCTATAGTAATATCTTCCCCTAAAAGCCGGCCGAGCATCTTCAGCATATCTTTAACTACGGCGTCTATATTAATATTGTTTTTTTCCGCCGGTGTTGTCCGGCTAAATACCAGCAACTGCCCGACAAGGTCCGCCGCCCGCAATGAGCTTTTCTTTATGTTTTCTATGTCTTTTCTGTCCTGCCCCTTAATTCTTTCTTCTTCAAGAAGCAGTTCCGCATCGCCTATTATTGATGTAAGTATATTGTTGAAATCATGCGCTATCCCCCCGGCGAGAGTCCCTATTGACTCCATTTTCTGGGAATGCTGCAGCTGATTCATCAAACTTTCACTATTTTTTGCCATCTTTCTTTTCTCTAAGTCATGGCTTATTATATGGACCACATCATTAATAAATAATTCAGTGCTTTTATCTAATTCGGGTTTTACCTTATTAGAAAAACATATATCAAATGAAAGCGCGGCGGCTAATTTTTTTTCTCTATAGACAGGATAAAGCCATAAATAATCTATATCCCACTCTTCTTTGAATTTTTTTACTACACTGTTAAAAAGGGGCTTTAAAAAAGCCGGGATTTTATCTTTTAAGATATCTTCGTTTATCAGATGTTTTCCTGTTTTCAGCGCATAGTCTAATAGCTTTCTCGGTACGGCTTCACCCCGTGTAGATTTAACTCCGTCCGCCACCCACTCTACGGAGACGACTTTTTTATCCTGTTCGGCTGTGTAAATATAACTCACGCGGGAAACATCCAAAACCGGACCTATCTTGTTTAGCACTCTCTCTATAAGAGCCTTTTCATCCGAGAAAAATTTTTCATCCGAACTTTTAAGCGCGGCCAGTTTCCATATCTCGGTTTTTATTTTATTAAACTTTCTCTGTTTCTTACGTATATGCTGATATTTAATACTTTTGGTTATATCTTTACCCATGCCCGAAAAGCCTGTAAGGTGTCCGTCTTTATCAAATATCGGAGAAATTGTAAGTTCAATATATATTTTTTCGCCGGACTTAGTCTTTTCGGCAATCCTTAGCGTCTGCGGTTTTTTTTCTTTTATTACCCGGTCTTTTGCTTTCTCTATAATTTCGCGGTCTCTTTCAGCATGATACATCAACCGAATTTGCTTTTTGCCTATCATCTCTTTTGCGCTGTATCCAAAGATATTCTGCGCGCCCTTGTTCCAGTAGGTTATCGTCCCGTCTATATCGGAAACAATTATTGATACAGCCAAAGAACTTTCCAAAATATTATTTAAAAATATGTTAAGGGACTCTTTCTCCCTGACGGATTCAGCGAGGTTTAATTCCGCCTCAGATAATTTTATATTTTGGTGGTTTAATTGGGAAGTTTTTTTTCTAACTTTTTTCTTTAATACAACTGACCATATAAACGAAAATAGCATTACCAGTAAAAGCGGAATGATTACATAAAGTCCGTATCTTAAAAAAGACGCCAGGTTGTTTTTTTCATAAACACCGAACCATTTATCATATATTTCCCTGTAGCGTCCTGTTTCATTTATCTCCGCAAGAGCCGCCGACAGGAGTCCTGCAAGCCGGATGTCGCCTTCTTTAACCGCAAAACAGTATTCTTCCGAAGAAATCGGTATTTTCGCTAACTCTATATTTTGTAAATTATTTTCTTTTTTCAGGTAAACCGCAGTTAAATAACTTCCGAGAGCGCAATCGTAGCGGCCTCCGTCAATCATCTTAAGCGCTTCCTCCTGGTTAGCGACGACAGTTATATTTTTCCCGTAACCGTACTTAAGAGCCTGCTCGTGCATAATATCGCCTTTCTGGACTAATATGGATTTGCCCTCAAGCTTCTTTAGGGATTTTAACTTCTCCCCCCCTTTTCTATAGGCAATACCCTGACTTATTACTGTATGGGACTGACTGAAATCATATATTTTTTCGCGCTCCGCGGAATAAAGCATTCCCTGGATAATATCTATCTTGCCTTCGGCAAGGCGCTCTTTGGTTTCCGCCCACGGAGCAAGTATGATCCTTATATCCAGCCCGGCCTGCTCGGCAACTGCTCTTATGATATCTACATTAAAACCGGCAGGGCGCCCTTTTTTATCCAAAAATTCATAGGGCGGGAAATCGCTGTCTCCTCCGACAAGCAACTTCGTTTCCCCTCTTTTTTCAACCGGCCTTATCCACTTAAGATAAAGGCGGCGGTATATATCTTTTGCTATGACCCTTGAGAGCCCTTCGTTTAACACACTTAAAAGTTCTGCATCGCCTTCTTTTACAGCAAAACAAAAATGCTGGGGAAACTCTTCTAGCGGCTCGCCGGCAATCTTTAAATTATCAAGCCCGAGGTCATCTGTCAGCTGCAGGGCAAGAAGCTTCTGGATTATAACGGCGTCAACTTTGCCCGCCGATAATTTCTTAACTGCTTCCTCATAAGTCGCCTCAGCTATTATGTCGGCATCAAGGTTAATGCGACTTACAAACTCTTCGGCATTGTCCCCTTTCATAACCGCTACTTTTTTGCCTTTAAGGTCATTTAAAGAAAATATGCCGGTCGTCTCCCCGCGGACTAAAATCACTCCGCGCATCGTAAGGTAGGGAACCGTAAAATCAAAATTCTCTTCCCTTTCCCGGGTTCGCCCCACAAGGGGAAGAAAATCAACCTCTCCCTTTTCAAGAGATTCTTTAACATCTTTCCAGTACCCGATTTTAAATTCAACTCCCAATCCCATCTCTTTAAGCGTTGCCCTTAAAAGCTCGACGGCAAAGCCGTCAGCTTCTCCCGAATCATCTACAACAGAGTAAGGAGGATAACCTATTTCACTGGCTGATTTTAAAACAGTTCCTTCAGGAAACCGGCGCTCTTGCGCTTCAACCGGTAAGCCGGAAAACAGCAGCAACCCTGCCGGGATAATTATCTTTAAAATCTTAAATTTTAGTTTCATTAATATATTTTCCAAATTCTTTTCCATCATCTTATTTACAAGTTCCGGTAAACAAACCCCTTCCTGCATAACCAACCCACTGCTATTTACAAGTAATAACGGCTATACTGTCTGCTTTTCAAATGTTTTTCTGAAATGAAAACCGTATATTGAAAGCGTTACAGCAAGAGGGAAGGTTTTAGGGCGCCATATAATAGACCAGGCTAACAATCTCCAGTAATAATTTCTTTCTTTTCCAAATACACCCAGTTTAAAGATTGATTTTATGAAAGCCGTTATATAACAGAGTTTTAACTTCTTTTTTGCTTTTGATTTTGGCCTGTAAACTTTGAGAAAATTCTTTATTCTGCGGTAATAAACTTTCGGCGAGTAGATTGTGCTGACAATCTTTTCATACCCTTCCATTAGTTTATCGGTATCCATGCTGGGTATAAAATTCATTGAAAAATCAGTATTATTGCCCTGTTCCTCGCCTTCTAAAAGTCGGTCTTCCTTTTTAAGCCGCCTGTAAAGCTGAGTTCCCCGCAGAGCATTTAAGAGTCCTACCATGGCAGTTACTATACCGGTTTTTTGTATAAATTTAATCTGAGCATCAAATATGGAAAGAGGGTCGTTGTCAAACCCTACGATAAATCCCCCCTGCACCTCTAACCCATATCTCTGAATAGTTTTTACCGCCGCCACCATGTCCCGTCCGCGATTCTGAGATTTTGTGCATTCGGCAAGACTTGCGTCGTTAGGGGATTCAATCCCGATAAATACTCTGTCAAAACCCGCTTCGGTAAGAAGAGTCATTAACTCTTTATCTTCAACTATATCAATCGAGGTCTGGGTGCTGAAAGAAAAAGGATATTTTCTTTCTTTTGACCATTTTATAATAGCCGGTAAAACCTTTTCCTTTAATGCCCGCCGATGAGCAATAAAATTATCATCAACAAAAAAAACATTTCCTTTCCAGCCCTTTTTATATATAAGTTCAAGTTCGGCTATAATCTGCCCTGTGGTCTTTCTTCTCATCTTATGTCCGAAAAGATGAGTAATATCGCAGAATTCGCAGTTATAGGGACAGCCCCGCGAAAATTGTATACTCATAGAAGCATAATCAGACATATCACCTAAATCCCAGTCGGGGACCGGGCTTTTACTCATATCGCACCACTGCTGCGTAGAATAATATTTACGGGCTTTACCGGCCTTAAAATCTTTCAAAAACATAGGCAGTGTAATCTCTCCCTCGTTTAAAATAAAATGATCCACACCGGAAAAATCTTCATGTCCGGTAGTAAACATAGGACCTCCGGCGACGACGCGTATATCCTTCTCCCGGCACCGGCTTATTACTTCTTTTGCGGACTCTTTCTGAACGGACATACCGCTTATGAATACCATATCCGCCCAGTCCAGCCGGCTGTCTGAAAGTTTATTTATATTTAAATCAACAAGTTTTTTCTCCCAGTTTTCAGGAAGCAGCGATGATACAGTCAGCAGTCCCAAAGGAGGATTGGCGGCTTTTTTGCGAATAAATTTTAGCGCGTGCTTAAAGCTCCAGAATGTGTCGGGATTTCGCGGATATACCAAAAGTATTTTTTTGTTATTTTTTTGTTTCATTTTAATATTATATCACTTATACGTTTAACAATCAATTTGAATTTATCATATTTATTATCTTGTTTAGAATACCGCCCGGCGAGGATATTTTTAAATATACCGGCCATTTTAAGAGTAATCTTACGTTGGAAATTAGCTTCTTGAAAATTCCAGTCTGCCTGTATTTATTTAAAAGAGGGGGCTTATCTGTCAGGTTTTTTTACAATGTCAGTTTTTTTAAACGTTTTTTTACAGACCTTTTTTAATCTTTGCTTTTAAACATTGAATACGGCTGGCCGGTCGCTTCCATGACGGTACGCCATAATCTGCCGTCGGAATTAACTTTTTTTCTGCCTTTGGTAACCATTTCTATGGGCAGATGTATATAATGAGCGTTCCACTTACTTATAAGCATATCTGTCCTTCCCGAGAGGGCGGCATGCACAGCATTCTGGGCTAGCTGCACACAATAAAGCGAATCCATGGCGTTGGCGGGGATACTTCTAATAATATAACTTGGGTCAAAATATTTTATATTTATTTCAATCTCTTCTTTTTTAAAAAAATCTTCTAATTCATCCTTAAGATATATCCCTATATCTTTGAGTTTTTCATTTCCGGATTTATCTTTTTGTCCCTTTTTAGATTTCTTTCTCATATTTTTTCTCATAAGGTCCTGTCCCGCGCCTTCTGCCGCGACTATAACCGCATGCTGTTTTCTCTTTATTCTTTCTTTTAAAATTTGAAGAAAACCGTCTTTGCCTTTCATCTTAAAAGGAACCTCCGGAAGAAGGCAGTAATTAACATTTCTGTTTGCCAGGGCGGTATGCGACGCGATAAACCCCGATGTTCTTCCCATTAATTTTACCAGGCCTATACAGTTCGGAGCTCCTTTAGCTTCGGTATGAGCGCTGTCAATTATATCGGCCGCGGCCTGCACGGATGTCTCAAATCCAAAAGAGTTCTTAACAAAACTTATATCGTTGTCAATAGTTTTAGGTATCCCCACGACCGAAATGGCTAAACCTCTCTCTTTAATCTTACCGGCTATTGAATGAGCGCCTTTCATTGTCCCGTCGCCGCCTACGATAAAAAGAACACCTATACCCCGGTTGACTAAAGTATCTATCATTTTGTCTTCATCCTGAGGCCCGCGGGACGAAGAAAGCATTGTGCCGCCGTCACGGTGTATGGAATCCACTAATTCCGGATTTATTTTTATGGGTTTAATCTCGTCTGCTTTCGCCAGTCCCCTGTATCCGTATCTGAACCCTTCTATTTGTTTTACTCCGTAACCCTGCCAAAGTTCAATAACCAGTTCGCGTATAACATCGTTAATCCCCGGGCACAGGCCGCCGCAGGTAACGATACCGCATTTTAATTCTTCGGGATTAAAATATATTTTTTCTCTCGGACCGGCAAGTTCAAAAAACTCCGGTCTCCCCTTCTCAATTTCAGAAAGAAGATTTTTCTTATGAAGCTGCGCCACAACATCATTTTCGGAAGAAATAAAATGCACCCATTCTTTATTTTTAAGCGACGAGGGTATTTGGGGAGTTCCGACTTTACTTATTTTTATTTTTTTTGGTTTCATGGTTTTTATATATTATTATTTATTTAGAAAATATGTCAAAATTTTTAAACTTAATTTCACAGCGTTAACTGATCTTATCTTTTACACTATTTCTGTAATTTTTTATCTTTTTAAAATGACGCTTGAAAAATTCTTTCACCGCGGCGTCTCTTTTATCCGGTTTATCATAAATTTTACATCCGGATCGGCATTTTTTACTTTTATATTTTTACCGGGGTGCGCCTTTTTCCAGACTCTGAAAACCTCATCGGTAAATGCCTGCCCCACAGTTTCCACACCTTTAAAATCTAAAGTTATTTCCTTGAAATTTTCCAGACCTGTAAGTATTCTTTTAGCGTGAGTACGGGATATATATCTTTTTTTAGATTCAAATAATGGCACATATATCCGGGTTTTGCTAAAATCAAATTTACCTTTTTCGGTATATTTATTAAATATTGTTTCTAATTTTTTTGCGCTTTCTCTCTCTATTTCAAATTTTATTCTTGTCCCTTTTCTTTTTTTTACGCTTTTTTTAAATATGTCGTTTATTTTATTGTCAAATATAAGTTTTATATCTGAACTTTTAATTATAAAAAAATCCGCAGCCCGGGACACGAAAAAAATACCCTCGCCGGAATGCCCGTCCGGGGCTGTTGTCTGCTTCCCTTTTAAAAGGTGCGCCGCGGCGGTGTCGGTGTCTTTGAGATTAAATTTATTTTTAATCCTGTTAAATATGCCTATTCCGCGGTCATTTATTTCAAATACCATTCTTTCTCTGTCAGAATAAGCCAATATATCAATTTTTTGTGATTCTGAATGTTCTATGGCATTATTGAGAATCTCGGTAAACGCATACTCATATATTTCTTCAGCCTGCATAGACGCATTTTCTAAAACAGCGGACTCCCGCTTGATTCGGTCATAAATTATATCTTCATCAAGCTCTTGATTTTTAATAAACCGGTGTGTTTTCAGCGGTTTTTTAATTTTCATATCCGCAGGGACATAACGGGCGCTGTTTGCCTTTCCGATTAATTTTATTTTCCCCTCCCTGCGCAACTCTTTAAATATCCTGTAAATATAGACCCGCGAAAAGCCTGTAATATCCACTATATCGGCAACTTTCAATTTCCCGTCTTTTTTTATTCTCTTTAATATTATTTCTTTGATATCCATATTGTTTTAGTTAACTACTTTTAAATATTTGTATTTATATAGTTGTTACTTAGTTGCTGCTTAACATTAACATATCTCACCAATAAATTCAATAATTTAGTTAACAACTTTTCTATATATAACTATTTTAAGTTGATAACAAGTTGTTAACTATATCGAAGAGATTATTTATTAGCCGTCAAAAAACGCTCATAACCGGTTACCCGCAGCGGTTCTTTATATTACCCCATAAACACCGGCACTCTAAGATACCTCATGTCGAGAAAAAATTTAAATCCCGCTGAATAAAAAAAACCCTTAGTTACAAAAAGGTAATTTAAAATAAGACCGGTTAACTTTTTTAAGACTGATATAATCAGTTAAGGCCCCAGAGCCCCAATAGGTATAACTTCTACCCCATCCTTCCTGGAATAACCGTACCCCTTTCCCACTATCACACCTAATATTTCAGGTTCCCCGCACTTTTTAGTATCTACTTTATCTACAAATTTAAGAAGGCTCTCGGCTCCGTCATTTATCCGCTCTTTTCCCAGTTTGATTTCAAAAGCACCCCAACGCCCTTCCGGAGTTTCAACAATTGCGTCAACCTCAAGACCGGTGTTATCTCTATAATGAAAAACCCGCCCACCAAAAGCTTGAGAATATACACGCAAGTCCCGGATTACCATAGATTCAAATAAAAATCCGAAAAATCTTATATCCTTTAAAAGTTTCTCTGGAGTCCCTCGTAAAGCAGCTACAGCCAAAGACGGGTCAACAAAATGAATTTTCGGAGATTTCCGTAACCTTGATTTAGAACGCAAATGGGGAGCCCATGCGGGCTGCTCCTCATAAATTTTAATTCGGGTAAGTGCGTCTAAATATTCCCTCACAGTATCATCATGCAGGGCTCCGTTAGTGCCGCCTGTATCAGCAGCTATAGTAGAAACAGTGGCCGTTGTAGCTATATTTCGAGCCAAAGACTTCAACATCCTACCAACTTTTTCAGGCTCGCGTTTAACCCTGTCACTTTGCGAGATTTCTAATCTTCTTATTTCTTCAAGATAATCCCGTACGTTCTGAATTGAATTTTCTACATTAAGTTCTATATTTACAGGCCAACCACCTACTGAAATATATTCAGCGAGGTTTTGAACGGTTAAGCCGGGGTCTTTACATTTTTGAGCCTGACCGTTAAATATTTTTTTTAGAGAAATTTCACCGGTTGAATAACCTGACTCAAACAAAGTCATAGTCCTCATGTGCAGACGGGTAAGCCGGCCGGCGCCAGAGTGACGGGTAATATCATCAGCAGGAACGGCAGACCCTGTTAGTATATATTGACCGGGCTGGTTTCTCTCGTCAATGCTGCGACGTATATAATTCCAAATCTCCGTTTCCAACTGCCATTCATCAATTAACCTGGGAACCTCTCCCGCTAAAACCAATTCGGGTTCTATTTTTACAGTTTCACGCGCATTTCTATCAACATCAAAAAGCACTTCACTTGCAGCTACCTGCCTTGCTGTGGTTGTTTTGCCACAGGCTTTTGGGCCTTCTATAACAACAGCACCTATAGCTGACAAACGACCGTCTAATTCAGAATCCACTACGCGTTTAAGGTATTTCATAAACCCTCCTGTTCTATCATATTCCCCTTCTAACCGGGAGATTGCAACGGTTTCAACCGGGAGATTGCAATATCTATGAAAAATAATAGCAAATATATGTCCTACCGTCAACCTATTGCTATTTTAATGCTACATCAATTCCTTTTTCTATAGTTTTGGATAGGCGCCTTCTAAATTAAATTACCTTGGCGGTGATAAAAAAATTATTCTTTAAGTTTTACGGGTGAGCAGAGACGGTCATTATCTCTTGCCGCCCTGCCGCAGCAACTGCAGATATATTTCGGATTTTTGGATAATTTCTTTACCTTTTCAATATCAAAATTGCCGGCAGGGCGCGAAAGCATGCACATCCGGTGTCCGGGGATGTTGTCACACTTACAACTATCGGAAGAATAGACGCGCGAAACATTTTTTTTACTCAATTATCCTTCTCCTTTTAAATTTTCTTTTTAAACCGGTGTCTTGTCCGAAGCGAAATTTTTACCAGCATAAGCATCACCGGGACTTCTATAAGAACCCCGACCACCGTGGCCAGGGCCGCTCCGGAACGGACTCCGAAGAGAGTCACCGCTGTGGCGATAGCTACCTCAAAATGATTTGACGCACCTATCATCGCCGCCGGGGCGGCGTCCTCATACCTGAGCCCTATAACCCGGGCAGTTTTATACCCAATAGCAAAGATAAATACTGTCTGAATAAAGAGAGGCACGGCAATAAGGGCTACAACCAGCGGAGAGGACATCAAAACCCCTCCCTGGAGCATGAAAAGATATACCAGCGTAGCCAGAAGGCTTACCTTTGAAACGGTGCCCATATCTTTTAAAAATACAGATTCATACCACTTTATACCTTTCTTTTTTATCAGCGTCGTCCGGGAAATGTAGCCGGCCACAAGGGAAACACCTACATAAAGTATAATACTTAAAAATATGGTTATAAACGGAATAGGCATATCAGCTACTCCCAGCAGAAAGTTTCCAAGAGGCGCGTAAAGAACAAGCATAGTCAGTGAGTTTATTGCTACAAGAACAAGAGTAAGTCCCATAAATCCCCTGGCCAGATAGCTCCAGACCAGAACCATAGCCGTGCAGGGGGCAATCCCGAGAAGTATCATTCCGGCCATATACTCTCCGGCCATTTTGTCAGATAAAAATGGAGCAAAGATAACTCTCATAAAAAGCCAGGCAAAGAAAAACATAGTAAAAGGTTTTACCGCCCAGTTTATAATAAGGGTCAGCAGGACCGGCCGGGGGGCCTTTACGGCATTTTTTACCTCGGAAAAATCAATCTGTACCATAATCGGATACATCATCCCGAATAAAAGCACCGCAATCGGAAGATTGACACCTTTCACGGAAAGAGATTCCAGAAAACCCGCAGAGGAGGGCAAAAGAGCCCCCAGACCTATACCGGTAATTATTCCCAGAAAGACCCAAAGGGTGAGATATCTTTCAAAAAAACTTATGTCGTATTTTTCTTTACCCATTATTATAATACCTTTATTAATTCTACCCGCACATATTCCTTATTTCTTCCTCTTTACATTTTTTATAATTGCTGATGTCTTTATCCGATAAAGAGAGGTCTTTTAAAAGCACCCGTATAAAATTCATATTTAATATTGAGGGATTGACTAAATAAATATGCCATTTGCCCTCTTTGCGGCTCAAGACTAAATGACCTTCCTTTAGTTTTCTTAAGACATGGGAAATACGCGACTGCTTCATCTCAAGGATACGGACAAGTTCACATACACAGAGCTCACCTTCATTTAACAGAAGAAAGGCCCTGAGTCTGGTCCTGTCTGCAAGCGCATTTAATATTTTTAATGTCTTTTTCATTTTTTTCTCCGTTAACATATTACAATACTATAATACGTGTGTCAATAAACGGATTTAGAAATCAGGAAGATTTAAAAATTACCAGAGCTGTTTTTGTTTGATTTTAAGTAAATAATAATCGTAATTTCCCGCCAGGCCGCAGTAAATCCAGAAAAATAAAGCCGGTATGCCCGCAAATAGTAACGAAACAACAAAAAACAGGACGGACTTGCCCCAAAGTCCCTTATAAAGATACCAAAAAATACCAAAAAAAAAGGCGGCCCAGTTCCACTTTACCTGAAAGCGGCCTCCTCCTGAATCAAACTCATTAAATATCCGGCGGTAATAAGGAGGGTATTTTGAATAGTTCCCGCTGCCTGCTGAATTATCCCGGTCTTCGCGATATATTTCAGCAGGAGTTTCGGACTGTAAATATTCACCGCAGTAACGGCATTTTACAGCTTCGTCTTTTATGTTTTCACTACAAAAAGGACAGTTTTTCATTTTTTTAAAGTCGTCCGTTTAATAGTTTTTTTAGCGCAGGCAGGTTACTTACCCTGTTTGTAAATCCATAGGTTTACCGCAGCAGACAAGTTCTCCTCCCCCTACTTCTTTTACTTTGACAACATTTCCGCATATAGTGCATCTATAAACTTCGCCTTCTTTTTTTACATTGGTCATATTTTCCTCCTGTTTCATCGTCTTTGGTTAAAGCTGTCTTTGCCTGTTTCGGCATTTTAAAAGACAGCACTTACCCGCATAGAACGCCTTTCTGTTTTTACTATTAGCCTTTAATAATTTTTAACACCATATCGTTAAAAAAGCAAATTAATAAAGCCGCCGACAGTCAATTTAAACCACCCTAAAGCCATCAGCAATATGGCAACACCCAACAAGTATGCACAAATAATTTTTAAGACATTCTAAAAAAATATGGCGACAAAAAGGAGGAAAAATTGAATTGCAATTTTAATTATAGTTTGTGTGTTTTTACACCCTGATTGAACATTATGAGATTCGGCAACGGACGCGGCCGCTAAATTATTAAGGAAGGTCTTACTTTTTTGAACTTTTACGTTTGTTGTGGTCGAGTATCTTTTTGCGGAACCTTATATTGTTCGGAGTTACCTCCATGAGTTCGTCTTTGCTTATATATTCAAGCCCCTGTTCAAGTGTGAATATTTTGGCCGGCTCCAGGTTCAGCGCGTCATCAGACCCGGCAGCTCTGACATTGGTAAGTTGTTTTGTCTTGCAGACATTTACCACCAAATCAGCATCGCGATTATTTGCTCCTACTATCATTCCCGCATATACTTTTTCTCCGGGCTCTATGAAAAATATTCCACGGTCCTGAAGCTTATCTAAGGCATAGCCTGCCGCTTCGCCGGCATTCATGGATATGAGCGCTCCTTTTGACTTACCCTCTATATCTCCCCGGTAAAGTCCGTATTCGTAAAAGACATGGTTTAAGATACCCGTTCCTCGGGTGTCGGTTATGAATTCGTTCCGGTAGCCTAAAAGCCCGCGGGAGGGTATATGAAACTCCAGCCGGGTATAGCCGTCGCTGCCGGCGGACATCTTTATCATCTCCCCTTTTCGTTTACTGAGTTTGCCTATTACCGCCCCGGTAAATTCGTTGGATACATCTACAGTAACATGTTCTATCGGTTCAAACTTCTTGCCGTGCTCCCGGCGGAATATAACCCTGGGGCGTGAAAGCTGAAGTTCGTATCCTTCCCTCCGCATATTTTCAATCAATACCGCAAGCTGAAGTTCCCCCCGCCCTTTTACACTGAAACTGTCGGCGGCGGCGGTCCTTTCTACCTTTATACTGACATTGGACTGAATCTCCCTCTGCAGACGGTCCCATATATGTCTTGAAGTCACATATTCCCCGTCCAGCCCGGAAAACGGCGAATCATTTACCAGAAACTCTATAGCCAGAGTCGGGCGGTCAATCTTAATAACCGGAAGAGCTTTGGGATTTTCCCGGTCTGCTATTGTTTCTCCCACATCAATGACCTCCGACCCGGCAATAGAAACTATATCACCGGCATAGGCATTATCTACCTCTATTTTCTCAAGCCCGGAATATGCATATACTTTAGTGACTTTAAATTCCTCTTTTGAAGAATCCCTTTTAATAAGCACGACACTGTCGCCCTTTTTAACCTTTCCGTTATGAATCTTGCCGGTTCCTATTTTGCCCACATAACTGTCATATTCTATGGCTGAAACCAGAAACTGAAAAGGCTTTTCTCTATCCCCCAGAGTATCATCAACATGTTCAAGTATGGCTTTAAAGAGCGGTTCAAGATTGTCGGATTTATCCTCTATCTCTTTTTTTGCAATTCCTTCCTTTGCCGAAGCGTATATAACCGGAAAATCAAGCTGGCTGTCGTCGGCTTCAAGTTCTACAAAAAGGTCAAAAATATTATCCAGCACCTCATGAGGCCGGCTGTTGGGACGGTCTATTTTATTTATAACTACCATTACTTTAAGTCCGAGTTCAAGGGATTTCTTTAAAACATATTTAGTCTGCGGCATTGGCCCTTCAAATGCATCTACCAGAAGGAGCACCGAATCCACCATCTTAAGAATCCGCTGGACCTCCCCGCCGAAATCAGCGTGGCCCGGAGTATCCACGACATTTATCTTGTATCCTCCGTATTTAAAGGCGGCGTTTTTAGAAAAGATAGTTATCCCTTTTTCTCTTTCTAAATCATCGGAATCCATCACCCTGTCAACGATTTTCTGGTTCTCCCGGAAAACCCCTGTCTGCCTAAGTATGGCATCTACCAGGGTCGTCTTGCCGTGATCAACATGCGCAATTATTCCTATATTTTTTATCTTATTCATTTTTTTTATCTTCTTTCTCTTTGTTAAATACCGCATTTATTGTTTGACCGCGGTAAACCCGTGAAAGTTAATTATAGATAAGTATTTAATAATTACAAACAAATGAAAATATTATCCCTTCAAACTATCTTCCACAGAAATTATTTTCGGCCGGCTAAAATAAATTTTTACGCTTTAAAACATTTACGGTAGTAAGCCACCTGCATTCACGGTTTAAATCCGATAAGCTGCTGTAAACCGGCTGTTTTATGGAATTCGGATTAATATAAAATTCAGCGCCCTGATTCCTTTTTGCCTCTACTGCCATTTCATCTAATTTAGTTATTAAAGCTCTGAAATTGCCGTAAATATTATGCCGTATATCTTCTTTAAGGCAGGTGAAATCAAAATTATTTATATCTATTCTTAAATATATAAAGGGTTCTTCAAGTACTATATCTATATAATAATCCACATCCGTCTTATGCTCGGTTTTTTTTACTTCCTTGGTTTTTCCCGTGCCGATAGGCAGACCTGTTGTCATCATAATACCCATTCTAAGAATTTTGGTGCCTGTGCCGGGCCCTTCTTTTTTTACCGTTGTAGTAGTTTCCGACCTTTCAATCTTTGCTGCCGCAAGAAACGCTATCTTATCCCAGAAGACTTTTTGGTCTTTATACCCTTCTATAAACAGAGTTAAGCTGCCTTTGCGTATATCAAGTTTATTAACAGCTGAGGGTGCGGGTAATTTTACTATAATATTTGCCGGAACGGCTTTTGCGCTGATACCTTCCCTGTTGAGAGCATCTTCTAATTCAGCGGCTTCTTTTTTGCCGAGTTTTTCAGAAATTATACCCCAGCAGTTTGCAATCTGCCGGGCTGAATCATAAATTGATTTTTTCTGCACTCTGCTGAAAATATTAGTTATGATTTCAGCATTCATGCTTTTAATACCGCCTATAATAACCGCATATTGAGTTTCCGAAGTTGTCACAAAATTTGTCTCCTGTAAGTTGTAAAAATCATACTTTTTATTCGGCCCGGCGTCTATCATAAGTTTTTATATATAATACAAGGGGGTTTCCTTTTACCTATAATAATTAAAACTTTGTATTGGCTATTTAATTAAAAAAGTTAGTCTGCAAAAAATATTAGCTAACTAATCATATCTTTTCTATGAAATATTCTCTGATCTTCTCTTTAGAATGAATCTTGTAAAAATCTTTCAGCATATCCTCATTCTTCGGAATATTCAGATTCATAAGTTCGCATTTTATATCGTTAAACTTGGTAACGGCCACGCTGAAACTTCTGAGCCCCATCTGCAGAAATAAGGGGTAGAACTCTTCAAAAAAAGCTATCTCGCCGCAAAGACATACTTCTTTCCCGGCTTTCCTGCCCGCCTTCGTTATAATCTCCATCATCTTAACCAGCGTCGGATGAAGAATATGGTAACGGTCCTCCACCATCGATTCACCCCTGAACGCCGCCATCGAATACTGTAGAAGGTCATTGGATCCTATATTTATAAAATCCACTTCCTCCAGAAGTTCTTCTACCATCATCACGGCTGACGGGGTCTCTATCATTACCCCTTCTTTTATATTTCCATCATAGAATTCAACTTTTTCTTGCCTGAGTATCTTTCGGGCCTTTTTGAAAATATTCCTGAATGTCTCAAGGTCATGTAAATCAGATACCATCGGATACAACACCTGCAGGTTAGTCATGCCGGCGCCTGCGCGCAGCAGAGCTTTCACCTGGTTGATATATATATCCGGAAATACTTCTACCGCAACAGCTCCGCGAAGCTCTATTTCATGAGCCATTTCCTCTATTAATTTAAAGTATTCGGGCATCTTGTCTAATCCTATATCAAGCAGTCTTATTGAGACCGGTTTCTCCGGGTCGGTCTGTAATATGTTTTTATACATCTCGTACTGTTCTTCTTCGGAAGGGGCATCGTCGCGCCGTACGAATAAAAATTCTGTTCTCAGCAGGCCTATACCGTCATATGGCATGTCTTCTATTGCGTTTAATTCTTCTAAAATGCTAATATTTAGTTTCAGTTTAATCCGCATGCCTTCTTTTGTTTTAGGCTCGTGATCTTTTTTTATCAGGCAGTACTTTTTTTTCTGCTCAAAGGTCTCTATCTTCCGATCATAGTAATTTCCGGTCTTTTCATCGGGAGAGACAATAACCTTCCCCATAGATCCGTCAACAATGATTTCCATTCCGCAATCAAGATTATCAGCAATATCTATACCATATATATTAGGCACGCCGTAAGATCGGGCAAGTATAGTCGCGTGATTTGTAAATCCCCCGTGCTCTGTGACAAAGGCCAGGACATTCTCCTTCTGAATATTCAATACCATTGACGGCGTCAGCCTCTCTGAAACCACTATCACCGGCTCGGTTTCACCGGTCGTGCATTTAAACTTTCCGGAGGTAAGGTTAAAGGCCCCGATAAGGCGGTTCCTTATATCAACAAAATCATTTATCATTTCATTAAAATGGCTGTCTTTTGCTTGAAAAATCTTTATGTATTCTTCAAAAACATCGTTTACCGCATGTTCGGCATTAATTTTTCTTTTCTTAATTAAACCGGATATCTTTTTATAGAGGCCCTTGTCATTAAGAAACGCTAAATACGCGTTAAATATATCCCTGGCTTCCTTATCGAGCTGTCTTTCCGCCAGCTGGGCCATTTCATCCATCTCTGTCCTTGCCGCTATTCTGGCTTCATCCAGACGGTTTAATTCTTTTGGAATATGTTTATCTTTTATCTGATAATGGGGAAGCGATTCATCAACTTCATTTGAATAAAGGCATACCTTCCCTTTGGCGATACCTGAAGAAACAGAAATGCCCTTTAATACTTTCATCTTACTGTTTCTTTCAAGGTATGGTGCCCTGAAACCCCATAATAAGCTATCCCTATATCCTTATATTTCTGCAGTCTTTTTATTTCCATTATTATTATTTTCCTTTGTTTTTCTAAAGTTAATGCGCCCGCGTATTTTAATATTTAATTATATATAATTTTCATAATTATTAAAATCAAGT
The DNA here is from genome assembly GCA_027858455.1 of Elusimicrobiota bacterium. Classification (GTDB taxonomy): domain Bacteria; phylum CG03; class SLGR01; order SLGR01; family JAGXOG01; genus JAGXOG01. The sequence goes on from JAQICQ010000101.1 coordinate 31,246, forward strand.
ATAAATCCCGGACTCAAGGGCGCGGATATACCCTGCATAACCCGGCTTTACCTGTATTTATATTAAGCATACTAAATATGTGCGGTATCATTTCTGTATCTTTCATTATTAATAGGCACCATCCCCATTGTCAAGTTTTAATATCAACAGCATCGGCCAGCTTATATATTTTTTTGCTCTGGGCTTTTTTGCGGCGAGTTTTTCGGTGCCTTCATACTCCCGGATGTCAGAAATATTTAAGCCACAGTTTATCGCCGACTTTACAAAATCTGAAACGGTATGATTAATGCTTCTCAGCTTAATTTTTTCTCCTGTCCCGGGGTTAGTGTAGGCGGCCTGCGCCCCTTTCAGCCTCATAGCCGGGTGCATCTCTGAGATTAAGATAAATCCGCCGGGTTTGCAGATGCGTTTCATTTCCCTAAAGAGTGATTCAATATTTTCAATATGCTCAAAGACAAGAGTGGAAAGTATGCCATCAAATTGGTTATCGTCAAAAGGTAGGGGCTTGCGGATATCATGCTGAATAAATTTCGCGCGACCGGATGATATCTTTTCAGATGCTTCCTTCAGCATTTTCTCCGAAAAATCAATACCAACAACCTCGGCACCATCTTTTATAAGCCGATTAACATGCCGCCCGGTGCCGCATCCGAGATCAACAATTCGTTTACCTTTAATATCACCCCATAAACCCGGAACGATACCGCCTTCCAGCGCCATAAGGGGGTTGCCGTCCGTGTCATACTGTTTTGCCCAGTTGTTATATCCCCGACGAACCGGACTGCTTTCATTTTTAGGTTTATTCTTCATTTACAGTTCCTTTTGACTCACGGGACCCTAAAGAGGGATAACCTTATTATAACCCGGGCCTTATGCAAAACTATATCTTAGGTTTGGTTTTTTATACTGTCAGATATCAGCTCTCCGCCGACTCCTACATTATCGGGAGTATTCTCTTTTATCAGAGCCACATAAACTTCCCGCGGGAACCCGTAAGCTTTTTCAAGAGCATCGGTGACTTCTTTTACCAGTGTCCTCTTTACTTCAACATCTTTAATTTTCGGTCCTTCTATCATTGCGCTCGGCATAATAATGCCTCCTTTTTATAAATACTTCCGTCATAATCTCTGTATTTTATTGTAAGAAAATATAAATTAAGAAAACTTAATTACACTTGTTATATCCGAATTATTGAATTGAACGATGAAATCACTGTACTTACTTTATCTCACATGATTTATAACTTTTATTGTAATTTTCACTGTCTTTTATCTCTAACAATATATTTCTATCCCGGCGGTATCTTTGAGTTTAGACAGCCGGTCATTTAATATAAAAATCAACATTCTAATTATATTTTATTAAATCCCTGACTTTTTTATAAACTTTTTTTACAAATACAC
>JAQICQ010000104.1 GCA_027858455.1 Elusimicrobiota bacterium
CATTTAAGTTGTGGTTCACTCCCACCCGCATGGCTTCTTTTGAAGACGATGTTCTTATTCTCGAAGTCCCTAATAAATATTTTTCCGACTGGATGAGAAAAAACAGCACCAAGATACTGGATGCCTTAAAAGAAATAACCGATACGCAGAATCCAAAAATTGATTTCGTGATAAATGCCCCTGAAATTTCTTACGTTTCAGATAAAGATAATAACATACCTGACCCAACTTATCAACCCCAGGATAAGGTTGAATTTCCAAAAACCGACCTTAATCCACGGTATACTTTTGACAGTTTTATAGTGGGGCCTTCTAACAGATTCGCGCAAGCCGTAGCTGAAGCAGTCTCCAACGAACCCGGAATACAATATAACCCTTTATTTATATACAGCGGGGTAGGGTTGGGAAAAACCCATCTCCTGCATTCAATAGGCCATAGAATAAAAAAAAACTTTCCACAAAAAAGAGTTCTCTATATAACCTGTGAGAAATTTACACAAGAGATGATTGACAGCCTCCAGAATAAAAAGATGCTGGAATTTAACAGGAAATATCTCAACGTTTCTACTCTTCTTATGGACGATATCCAGTTCCTTGAAGGGAAAAACACAACCCAGGACGTCTTTTTTCATATTTTCAATAATCTCTATGAGTCTCACAATCAGGTAGTCTTTACCTCGGATAAACCGCCCAGCAAACTCACTACTCTGGAAGAAAGGCTGAGTTCCAGGTTTCAATGGGGAGTTATCACAGATATACAACCTCCGGATTTAGAAACAAGAATCGCTATACTTCAGTCAAAGGCAGAAAGAGAAGATCTGGAAGTACCTAATGATGTTCTCCTTTTTATAGCTAAAAATATAAAAGACAATATAAGAAAACTTGAAGGGGCTTTAATAAGAATATATGCTTTTTCTTCTCTTACAGGAAGTGAAGTAACTGTGGATAACTCAAAAGAAATTCTTAAAGATATTATTTCCGAAGACAAGGAATCATTTACGGTAACTATTGATAATATACAAAATACTATAGCTGAACATTATCATTTGCAGGTTAAAGACCTTGTAGGCAGAAAACGTCACAGGAATATAGTTTTTCCCAGGCATCTTGCTATGTATTTATCCAGAAAACTTACAGAAAACTCCACTACTGAAATAGGCAATCAATTCGGTAAACGAGATCATACTACGGTTATGTACGGCTGTAAAGTTATTAACAAAAAATTAAAAGAAGACCCGTATTTTGAAAAAATATTAAGTAAACTTGTTAATAAGATTAAATTATCCGATTAGTTGTTAATTACTTTAATAACTATAAGAATTATTAACAGATTTTAAACAGTTAATTTAAAGTCAATAAAAAACGGCTTTTAAACAAATTAACAGCGATTATAATTAATAATAGTAATTTATTTAAATAATATTATTATTAATACTAACGGAACTATAAAAAAGAAAAAGTTAAAAACCAGGAGGAAACTTATGAAACTAAATTTGAAAACTGATGAAGTCTTAAATGTACTGTCTAAAGTATTACCGGCGGCGTCTACCAGGAGTACTTTACCGTCTCTTTCTCATTTCTTATTTGAAGCCAAGGATGATAAACTTAAGATTTACGCAACTGACTTAGAAATAGGTATAGAAACAACTATTCCCGTTGATGTGGAAAAAGAAGGAACCACCACTATACCCGCAAAAAGGCTTTATAATATAGTAAGCGTTATAGATTCAGAGACCATAACCCTTAAGAAAGTAAATGAATCAACATATAAAATAACCGATAACGACGGGAAAACAACTTTTAACATTAAATGCAGCAATGCCGATGATTTTCCGAAATTGCCTGATCTCAAATCCGAGAAAAAAGCCCAGATAGATTCAGATTTATTAATGGAATCCATAAACAAAGTAATAGTTTCTGTTTCAAAAGATGAATCAAGGTATGTATTGTGCGGTGTTTATTTTGAAAGTGAGGGAGATTCATTTAATATGGTTTCTACCGACGGGAGAAAACTTTCTCTTTATAAAAATAAACTTAAAGAAAAAGGTGACAATATAAAAGCTGTCATACCGACAAATGCAGTAAATATATTAAGTAAGACATTAAAAGATGAAGACAACGAGGTAAGCATAAATTTAAATATTTCAGAAAACCAGATAGATTTCAGGTCAGGGAATACAGTAGTTTATTCACGGTTAATAGAAGGCGATTATCCTAACTATAAACAGGTAATTCCGGAAAAAACAGATAAGAATATAACTATTGATACCGCTGATCTTCTTTTAGCCACTAAAAAAATGATGGCTGTATCCCAGGAAGTATCGCATCCGGTAACTTATACATTTAAAAATAATAAACTTATTCTTTCATCACAGTCATCGGATGATATAGGAAGCGGCTCAAGTTCAATAGACATAGAATATAAAGGCAAGGAGATTGAAATAGCTTTTAACCCCAGCTTTATAACCAATACTCTTAAAGTCATTAAAAGTGAGAAGATAATTCTCGGACTTACTACCTCTATAAATCCCGGAAAAATAACGGCAGCTTCCGGAGAAGAAAATTATATAGGAGTAATTATGCCCATGAGACCGTAAGAACTGAAAGTTGCTCTTAAAAAAACTTAAACTTGTAAATTTCAGGAATTATAAAAACAGAGATTTTAATTTTTCGGACGGGATTAACATAATTACGGGAAAAAACGGTGTGGGAAAAACAAATATCCTTGAATCGATATTTCTTCTTTCAACGAGTACATCGCATAAAACTAACTTAAAAAAATATTTAGTAAACAGGGATGAGAACGGATTTGCGGTTATTGCCCGGCTTCAGGAAAACAAAGTCAAATATAATTTTGAAGTCAAATACAGCGGTAATTTAAATTATTTAACTAGTATAAATGCATCTTCGGTAAAACGTGACGAATTTTTAAAAAATTTTCCGGTAATTTTATTTTCGCCTAAAGATATTGAAATAATCGGTGGATCGCCGGCCGGTATAAGAAGAATGTTAAATATAAATATAGCCCAGACGTATCCCGAGTATGCTGATGCGCTTAGGAGATACAGCCGGGCGCTTAAAGAAAGGAACGCTCTTTTAAAAGATCTAGACCGGATTGACGAGAAAAACAGGATCTTTTTAAAAAGTTTCACGGATACTTTAAAAAAAGAAGCCGCGCCTATAATACGGAAACGAAAATTATTTATTGAAAAGATAAACCAAATTATAAAAATTGAATCAGATGATATGAATTTAAAGAATGATTTTAAGATTGATTACTCAATATCGGCTTATTCAGGGAATGCCAGTGATATTAAAGATATAAAATATGGGTACACTACTTGGGGTCCCCAAAGGGATACATTTGAGTTTATTTTAAATTTAAATTTTATTAAGGATTACGGTTCGCGAGGGGAACATAAAATGGCTGTTATTTTATATAAGTTGGCTTTATGGAATTATATAGCTAAAAAAAGGAAAGTGGACCCTTTAATACTTTTTGACGATGTATTCGGCGAACTCGATATAGATATGAGAACTAAAATTAAAGAGCGTATAGAGAATGTTCAGTCTGTAATTACGGCCACCGAAATTCCGGATGTTATAGGCAAAAAAGCAAAAGTTATAAAAATATGAGTTGGAAAAAAGCAGGAAATATACTGGATAAAATAATAAAGAAGCCCGCCGGAAATTTAAAAGACCGGATGGAAAAAGAATGGGACGAAATCGGCGAAAAAGAGAAAGCCGTTCCTGTACATTTTTCAGACGGGCTGCTTACATTAAAGGTAAAAAACAGCGCTTATCTGCAGGAGCTGACTTATAAAAAAGAAGAAATTAAGGAAAAATTAAACAGTCGGCTTAATATAGAGATTAAGAACATAAAATTTATTTTCAGTTAAGGAAGGAGACGCGTAAATGAACGCAAAGAAACAAGAGTATACAGCAAAAAATATTAAGGTTTTAGAAGGGCTCAAAGCCGTCCGTAAAAGGCCGGCCATGTATATCGGCGCAACCTCGGCAACGGGGCTTCATCATTTAGTCTATGAGGTTGTTGATAATTCTATAGACGAAGTTTTAGCGGGACACTGTAAAAATATCAATGTAACAGTTAAAAATAACGGCAGTGTAAAAGTTGTGGATGACGGAAGAGGAATTCCCGTAGATATTCACGATAAGTATAAAATTTCCGCGGTCGAGGTTATAATGACCAAACTTCATGCCGGCGGAAAATTTGACGATAAAACTTATAAAGTTTCCGGCGGGCTTCACGGAGTAGGTGTTTCGGTAGTAAACGCCCTATCTAAATGGCTTGAAGTTGAGATAAATTCAAATGGCAAAATATATACACAGGTTTATGAACGCGGCAAGCCGGTCACTAAATTAAAAGTTAAAGGAAAGACCACAGATAAGGGAACTACCATAACGTTCATGCCAGACGAAGAGATATTTAAAGAAACCACAGAGTTTGATTTTGATACACTTTCTACAAGAATGAGGGAGCTGGCTTTTTTAAACGCGGGAACGAATATAACCATAATAGACGAAAAAACCGATAAGAGCCATTCTTTTTGTTATCAGGGAGGAATAACATCCTTTGTTAAATATTTAAATTCCGGTAAAGAATCGCTGCACAGCGAACCGATATATTTTGAAAAAGAAGAAGATGACGTAAAAGTTGAAATTGCAATGGAATACAACAGCGGCTATTCAAGGAATCTTTTTTCTTTTGCCAATAATATAAACACAAAAGAAGGTGGAACTCATCTTTCCGGGTTTAAATCCGCTCTTACCCGGACGGTAAACAATTATATTAAGAGAAATATGAAAGATGATTTTAAATTGTCCGGGAACGACGCCCGGGAAGGGCTTACGGCGGTAATAAGCGTAAAACTTCCCGAGCCTCAGTTTGAAGGTCAGACAAAGACAAAACTGGGTAACTCTGAAATCATGGGTATTGTGACTTCAGTAGTTAACGAAAAACTGGAATATTTTATGGAGGAAAACCCTTCAGTTTCAAAGAAAATAATTTCCAAGGCCGTTGCCGCCCACCGGGCCAGGGAGGCGGCTAAAAAAGCCAGAGAGCTTACCAGAAGAAAGAGCGCTCTTGATGTTACTACACTTCCCGGAAAACTTGCCGATTGTATAGAACGGGACCCGGCAAAATGCGAACTCTATATAGTTGAGGGAGACAGCGCCGGCGGTTCGGCAAAGCTGGGAAGGGACAGGCAATACCAGGCGATTCTTCCCTTAAAAGGAAAGATTTTAAACGTGGAGAAAGCCCGGCTGGATAAAATTTTAAGAAACGATGAGATAAAAGCTCTTATAACCGGAGTGGGGTGTGGTATTGAGGAGGATTTTGACATTTCCAAACTCCGATATCATAAAATTATTATCATGACCGACTCTGATGTGGACGGAGCTCATATACGCACTCTTCTTTTAACTTTCTTTTTCCGCCAGATGTATGAGCTTCTTGAAAACGGCAACATATATATTGCCCAGCCGCCTCTTTACAGGATAAAGAAGCGAAAAAATTCAAAGTATATCCAGAAAGAAAAAGATATGGTGGAATATCTCTTAAAACGGGGGGTAAAAGATACGGTTATAACTAAAAGTTTGGATTCTAAATTTAAGATAGATACGGCATCGGATATAAAAAAACTAATGAAATACGCCGGTGATTATGCTAGGTTTACCGAGAGGTTAGACCACAAAGGCATAACCATGGAACATGTTCGCAAGCTGGAAAACGATAATCTTCCCATGTATAAAGTTATTGAGAAAGACGGCTCAGAAAAACTCGTCTATACGGAAGAAGAGCTAAAGAATATAAAACAGGATTTTTTCAGCGATTCAGAAGAGGAAGTGGTAACCGAAGAAGAGGGATTAAAGATAATAGATCTCTGGGAACTAAAACCGCTCATGGGGATAAGAGAAAAATTCAAGGAGCTGGATATTGATGTAAGAAATGATAATTTCAATGTAAGATGGAAAGGCTCTGTTGAAGTTGAAAATGTTGATATATACGGCGCGCTTGAGTCAATAAAAAATAAAGGCAGAAAAGGTATTACAATACAGCGCTATAAAGGTCTTGGAGAAATGAATCCCGTTCAGCTTTGGGAAACTACGATGGATCCGGAGTTCCGGAAACTGCTGAAAGTAAGTATGGAGGATACAGTTGCCGCCGATAAGATATTTACAACCCTTATGGGCAGTAAGGTTGCCCCGAGGAAAAAATTCATACAGGATCACGCAAAAGAAGTAAGCAATTTAGATATTTAAAAAAGAGGAATAGATGGCTAAAAACGATAATAAAGAACTTATAAAGGATCAGTATCTCGAAAATCAAAATATAGAAGACGAGATGAAAACATGTTATATAGATTACGCTATGAGCGTAATTGTAGGCCGGGCTCTTCCCGATGTCAGGGACGGCTTAAAGCCTGTTCACCGGCGAATACTTTACGCTATGAATGACATGTCTTTGTATTACAATAAATCTTACAAAAAGTGCGCCCGTATAGTCGGTGAAGTTTTAGGTAAATATCATCCCCATGGTGACCAGGCGGTCTACAACAGCATGGTTCGGATGGTACAGGACTTTTCTATGAGATCGCCGCTTTTAGATGGACAGGGCAACTATGGTTCCGTGGACGGAGATTCGGCGGCGGCGATGAGATACACAGAAATACGCATGCAGAAGATATCTGATGAGATGATGCGGGACATCAACAAGGAGACGGTGGATTTTACGCCTAATTTCGACGGCAGCCTTGAAGAACCTACTGTGCTTCCGGCCAATGTTCCCAACCTCCTGGTAAACGGATCTTCGGGCATTGCGGTCGGAATGGCCACAAGTATACCACCTCACAACCTCAAAGAGGTCTCCGAAGGCTTGCTTAATCTTATAGCTAACCCGGATATTACAATAGACGAACTGATGGAATCCATAAAAGCCCCTGATTTTCCCACCGGCGCCGAGATATGCGGACTTTCGGGAGCAAAACAAGCATATCATACAGGGAGGGGTTCGGTTAAAATTCGCGCAAAGGTAATCCAGGAAGAGTTAAAGCGTAATAAAGTCGCGTTAATAGTAAAAGAAATTCCTTATCTTACCAATAAGGCAAAGACGATTGAGCATATTGCGCAGCTTGTTAAAGATAAGAAAATTGAGGGAATTACCGACCTCAGAGACGAGAGCAGCCGGGAAGGAATAAGAATACGGATTGAACTTTCCCAGAACGCCAATCCCGAGGTTGTCTTGAATCAGCTTTATAATCACAGCCGGCTCCAGTCAACTTTCGGAATAACTATGATATCTATAGTTGACGGTCAGCCGAGGTTACTTAATCTTAAGCAGATGCTTGAATATTATCTTGCGCATCGTCGGGTTATTATAAGAAGAAGCACTAAGTATGATCTTAAAAAAGCCGAAGCAAGGGCTCATATAGTTGAAGGACTTCGGATAGCATTAGAAAATATTGATGAAATTGTAAAGATTATTAAGAAGTCCAGCGACCGGGAAGATGCGGAAAAGAAACTTATCGCCAAATACAGTCTCTCAGAAATTCAAAGTAAAGCTATTCTTGATATGCGTCTGCACCGGCTTACTTCTCTGGAAATGGATAAGCTTGAAGAAGAGTACAAGGAGCTCATAAAAGAGATAGAAAGGTGCAAGGCCATACTTAAAAGTCCGAAAAAAGTTGAAAATATTATTAAAAAACAGATTAAAGAAGTATCCGATAGTTTTGGGACCGAAAGAGTAACTGAAATTGGGATGTCCCTTGACGATCTTGAAAAAAGCGACCTTATAAAAGAAGAAGAGATGGTAGTTACTATGTCTAATACCGGATATATAAAAAGGCTGCCGCTCACCACCTATAAAGCTCAGCGCCGGGGAGGCCGGGGAAAGAAAGGCATGGCTACTAAAGAGGATGATTTTCTGGAAGATCTCTTTATAACTTCTACACATTCCTATATGCTCTTTTTCACAAACCAGGGTAATGTTTACTGGATGAAGGTTTATAATCTTCCCAGCGCGTCAAGAAATGCCAAAGGCAAAGCAGTTGTAAATCTTCTGAGGCTGGAGCGGGATGAAAAAATAACCGCCATGATAGCGGTCAGGGATTTTGAAAAAGTAAAAGATAATTATCTTATAATGTCCACTGCTAAAGGCATAGTTAAAAAGAGTAAACTTGAAGCCTATTCCCGCCCGAGGAAGGGAGGGATAATTGCCGTGAATCTTGATGAAGACGACCGGCTTATATCAGTTAAACAGACCTGCGGCGACGACGAGATTATTCTTACTACCTTAAAAGGCAAAGCAATAAGATTCAGCGAAAAAGACGTGAGGTCTATCGGACGAACAGGCCGGGGGGTCAAAGGAATAAACCTCGCCGACAGCGACAGGGTGGTGGGCATGGAAGTTATAGAGGACGAAGGGGAGAGTCTGCTTACGGCCTGTAAAAACGGTTACGGCAAAAGAACGCCAATAGAAAATTACCGGCTTCAAAAACGCGGAGGCAAAGGTATTATAAATATCAAAGCCTCTAAAAGAAACGGAGAGGTTGTTTCGGTAAGAAAAGTCGATATAAAAGACGAGATAATGCTCATAACCCAAAACGGTATAATAAACCGCCAGAAAGTAACCGGAATACGCTCAATAGGCAGAAATACCCAGGGAGTCCGTCTTCTTAAACTTGATAAAGATGACCGTCTTGTATCAGTGGCCCGAATAGCCAGAGAAGACATTGTTGAAGAAAACTGATTTTTGGCTTTGTGGCTGAACAGCAAAAATTTAGAGAAATAGATCATTCATCCGATATAGCTGTTGAGGTTTACGGTTCAACTTTGGGCGAACTTTTTAACAGCGCGTTTGAAGGGCTGCTTTTTCTTGCTCTTGACAAAGGCAATGATAAAAGTAGGAAAAAAGAATCTGGAAAAAAGAAAATTCAGCTGGAAGCTTCGTCGCCCGAAGAACTTCTCGTTGATTTTTTAAATGAAATTTTATTTTTAATAAACGCGGAAAATATTATGATTCAAAGCGGGAAAGTAACCGTAAAAGAAAATTATCTGGAAGCGGATTTAAGTATTTCCCGTGACAGTGCCGAAAAATATATAAAACAGGAGATAAAAGCAGCGACCTACCACAACCTGGATATTATCCGTCGCAGGAGCTCGTTTAAAGCTACGGTATTTTTTGACACATGATGGATATGCCCGGTAACATTATAAAGATAGCGGATTATAAATACTTAATCCAAAAATCTTCCGGGATGAATGTTCCCGGGCTTATATTTGCCGATGATACGCTTATCAGGAAGGTTATAGAAGACAAAGCTTACGAGCAAGTTGCCAATGTGGCAACATTAAGAGGCATTCAGGATTATTCCATGGCCATGCCGGATATTCATTACGGCTATGGTTTTCCAATCGGCGGAGTGGCGGCTTTTGATATCAAAGAAGGAATTATTTCACCCGGGGGTATTGGATACGATATAAACTGCGGCGTGAGAATGATAAAGACCGGTATAGACGCATCAGACCTAGGCAGGGAAAAGATTAAAGAACTTTGTCGGAAATTTTATAATAATATCCCGGCAGGAGTCGGCCGGTCGGGCAGTTTGCCGGTAAGTGCGGGCGAGCTGAAAGAAGTTTTAAGAAAAGGCGCAAGGTGGGCAATAGAAAGAGGATACGGAGATTCCGGTCATCTTCAAGATATTGAAGATGAAGGTTTTATGGAAGGCGCCGACCCCGAAGATCTTTCTGATCGAGCGCTTCAGAGGGGGAAAACCCAACTTGGAACTCTTGGGGCGGGCAACCATTTTCTGGAAATACAAAAAATTAGTGATATATACGATAAAGAAACCGCGGAAGTTTTTGGCATAAAAAAGGGGATGGTGACCGTTATGGTTCATACCGGCTCCCGTGGCCTCGGGTATCAGGTTTGCGACGACTACCTCAAGATTATGCAGAAGGCAATTAAAAAATACAATATAGAAATAAAAGACAGGCAGCTTGCCTGCGCGCCGTTTAAATCTCCCGAAGGACAGCGGTATTTCAGAGCAATGAAATGCGCGGCTAATTATGCCTGGGCCAACCGGCAGGTAATAACCGGGAAGATAATAGAAATTCTCAGGGAAGTTTTCTCCTCAGATATTAAGACAGGGCTTGTATATGATGTTTGCCATAATGTGGGTAAAGTTGAAGAACATAACGGCAAAAAACTTATAGTTCACAGGAAAGGGGCGACGAGATCTTTCGGTCCTTCAAGGCCGGAGCTTTCGGGAAAAGATTCTTCGGGAAAAGGTTCTCCGAGAAAAGATTCTTCTGGAAAATATTCAAAGACCGGCCAGCCGGTTATAGTTCCGGGCACCATGGGTACCTCCTCGTATGTAATGAAAGGGACAGATAATGCTTTAGAGGAAAGTTTTGGCTCAACCTGTCACGGAGCGGGAAGAGTAATGTCCAGAAGAAAAGCTAAAAGCTTGGTTGACGGCCGGGAACTTGTAAAAAGACTTGACTCAAAAGGTATAATATTAATGGCCAGGAGCCTTAAGACCGCAGCTGAAGAAGCCCCCGAGGCTTACAAGGATGTATCCGGGGTGGTTGAAGTTTGTCATAATGCAGGTCTTTCTTCAAAGGTAGCCAGGGCTCGGCCCCTGGGAGTAGTTAAAGGATAAAAAATTAAATGCTTGATATAAATCAAATAAGAGAAAATTCAGGAAACGTTATTGAAATGCTTTCTGTGCGCGGAGAAGATTTTACCTCGGTAATTGAAGAGATAAAAAAGCTTGATTCTGTGTGGCGGCTTAACTTAAAAGAAGCCGAAAAGCTTAAAGCAGAGAAAAACAGCGTATCGGAACAAATCGGCGAGCTTAAAAGAGAGGGTAAAGACGCATCAGGGGTTATAAAAAAAATGCAGGAGGTAGCTTCCCGGATAAAAGAACTTGACGAAAAGGTAAAAAATGTTAAGTCCGAGCTGGATAATAAACAGCGCTATATACCTAATATTCCCGCCGAAGGTATCCGCAAAGTTGATCGTATAGTAAGAGAAGAAGGCAAAAAAAAGGATTTCTCGGATTCAGAAACGCCGCCCCTTCCTCACTGGGATATAGGCGAGATGTTAAAGATTATTGATCTCAAAACTGCAACTAAACTCAGCGGCTCGCGCTTTCCCCTCTTAAAAGGTGAAGGGGCCGAACTTGAGCGGGCGCTTATAACTTTTATGCTTGATATTCACAGAAAGTATCACGGATATACTGAAATTATGCCCCCTTATCTTGTTAAAGAAGAGATTATGACCGGCACCGGGCAGATGCCTAAATTCGGTGAGGATATGTATAATACAAAGAAGGATAATCTTTATCTTATACCGACAGCCGAAGTTCCTCTGACAAATATGCACAGAGAGGAAATAATTGGAAAAGAGGATTTACCGAAAAAATATATGGCCTATACCCCCTGTTTCAGGCGTGAGGCCGGGTCCTACGGTAAAGATACCGGCGGTTTAATAAGAAATCATCAGTTTAATAAGGTAGAGCTGGTAAATATCGTCCTTCCGGAAGAATCCGATAATTTTCACCGTCAACTGCTTTCAGAATCCGAAGAGGTATTAAAAAGATTAGGCCTGACTTATAGAGTGCTCGAGCTCGGGACTTGTGAAATTGGGTTTTCGGCAACAAAAACTTATGACCTGGAGGTGTGGATGCCGGGAGAAAAAAAATGGAGAGAGGTATCCTCATGTTCAAATTGCCGGGATTTTCAAGCCCGGAGAATGGCATTAAGATACAGAAAAGAAGATGGAAATACCGAATATCTCCATACTTTAAATTCTTCGGGAGTAGCGGTGGGAAGAATATTTGCCGCGATACTTGAAAACTTTCAAACCGATGAAATAAATGTTATAATTCCAAAAGCAATCAGAAAATATATAAAAAGAAAAACATTAATAGCATAAATGTAAGCAGAGGGGAAAGGAAGGAGAGTGTCAAAGAAAGACTGGGAAATTAATAATACGGTTAAACAAGTGCTTACAAAAAATCATATAGATACGCTGCAACTTAAGATTAGTACAGTTAAAGACAGTGTAAATATAAAAGGAAAACTTAATTTTAAAGGGGGTAAGATTGAGGCTAATGACGAGCTTATAATTATTCAGCATATGAGAAAAACAGAGAGAGAACTTAAAAGAGGCCTTAAAGAGGTCAAGCATATAAAATGGGATCTTGAAGGCTGGGATGTTAGACATAATCATTGGCGTAAAATGTCATAAAAAAATAAATTTAAAATGGAGGGGTGGCCGAGCCTGGTTTATGGCGGCGGTTTTGAAAACCGTTGAGGCGAATAACCTCCGAGGGTTCAAATCCTTCCCCCTCCGCCATTTTTAGTAAATAAGTTAAGTTCTTTAAATATTTAAGGAGAGGTACCCAAGTGGATTAAGGGGGTGGTTTGCTAAACCACTAGCAGGCATAACGCCTGGCCCGGGTTCAAATCCCGGCCTCTCCGCCAGGTTTTATGATAATGGACGTATTTTTAATAATGGGGATGTAGCTCAGTTGGGAGAGCGCTACGTTCGCAACGTAGAAGTCGGGGGTTCAAATCCCCCCATCTCCACCAGAAATTATAAAGGGGATTTGAAGCGAGTGAACGCTCCTAAATGGAGAAATGGACGGAGTCCGGCAGAGAACGAGCCGGCTTTTTTTCAGGGAGAATTAAGAGAGAAAAAAGAATCCCCCCATCTCCACCAGAAATTATAAAGGGGATTTGAAGTTAAGAAAAGTGTTGTAAAAAAACTATAGGAGTTTTTATAATTAATTATGTCATATGTAGTTTTAGCAAGAAAATACCGTCCGCAGAAATTCAGCGAAGTCATAGGCCAGGAACACATAACACGGACACTTCAAAATGCCATAAAACTTAATAAAACCGCTCATGCTTACCTTTTCACGGGTCCGCGGGGAATAGGAAAGACCAGCAGCGCCCGGATTTTTGCAAAAGCAGTAAACTGCAAAGAAAAAGAAGGTGTTGAGCCCTGCAATGAATGCTCGATATGCCGTGAGATAACTTCCGGAGATTCCCTTGATGTAGTAGAGATAGACGCAGCGTCCAATACCGGTGTAGATAACATAAGAGAACTCAGGGAGAATGTAAAGTTTGCGCCCAGCACTTCAAAATATAAAATATATATCATAGACGAAGTACATATGCTTTCCAAATCTGCATTTAATGCTATCTTAAAGACTCTTGAAGAGCCGCCTTCCCATGTTATCTTTATCATGGCCACTACCGAACCGGAAAAGGTGTTAGATACCGTAGTGTCCAGGTGTCAGACATTTAATTTTAAACTTATATCTAATAAGAAAATTATGGATACCCTCAAGGATATTGCCGAAAAAGAAAAAATTAAGTATGACAGCGAGGGGTTATGGATGATTGCCCGCGCCGCGGCAGGAAGCATGCGCGACGCCCAGAGCATAATGGATCAGGTGCTTTCCTATTCGCAGAACAAGATCGATTCCGGATATATAGCTGAAATATTAGGACTGATTCCCCGGGAAGTTATGTTTGAATACTCCTACAGCATAAAAGATAAAGATGTAAATAAATCTCTCAAGCTAACCGAAAAACTTGTAAACGACGGTTATAATATTACTCGTTTGTTTGATGAGCTTCTCCTTCATTTTAGAAATATCATGTTTGCCAAGGTATTTAAGGAATCCTCGGAGCTTATGGGGTTTGACCGGGATTACTCTGATAATCTGTCGGAGGCTTCAAAAGATTTTTCAAAAGAACATCTGGTATGGATGGTGGAGTTTATCGGCAAAAACGCAGGCCGGATAAAATATTCTCAGAATCCCCAGATTGTTCTGGATACAGTGATTTTTAAACTATGCCAGAGATTTGTAAGCTATGACGACATATTAAAAATAGCCGGGGAACAAACTTCGGAACAAACTTCTGCTGCTGTTGTCCCGCCTGTGCCCGCAGCTAAAGAAAGTTCACCTGAAGAAACCGCGCAAAAAAAGACGGCGCCTGAAATTAAATCTGAGCCTAAATCAGAATCGGGACTTAAACCTGCAGCGGAAAATAATAAGGAGAAAGAACCTGTATTTGAAGACCCCGACGTCACGCCTTTAAAAGAGAAAACAGGGTGGGATAAGGTAAAAGACCTTTTGAAAAATGAAAGACGGTCTCTTTATTCTAAACTTGAAGGTTCCCGGGCAACTATAAATGCAGAGGATAAGGAAGTTAACATAATTTACAACCACATTCTCAATATTACCGACAAAGAAGAAGAAATGATAAGAGAAAAAATCAAAAAGGTTGCCGGCGGCAACTATAGAGTAGTTATAAAGCAAGAAATTAAAAAAAAAGAAAAAACCACTTTGAAGAAAAAGATCGTTAAAAGACGCATCACACCGTCTGAAATTGAAGAAGAAGTGCCGGTGGTTGAATCAATAATAGATGAATTCGGAGGAAAGATAGAGAGGAAATAGATATGGATATGATGAAATTAATGAAACAGGCCGGTAAACTTAAAAAGGCCCAGAAGAAGATAAATAAACAGACGATAGTAAATAAGTCCAACGGTGCAACGCTTGTATTAACCGGCGGAGGAAAAGTAAAAAGTTTTCAGATTTCAGAACAGCTTTACGAGCAGGGAAAAGACGCCGTAGAGTCTGCGGCAACCGAAGTTATAAAAGGTGTGCTTAAAAAACAACAGGATATTCAGAAAAACATGGCAAAAGAAGCGCTCGGGGGCATGAACCTGCCGGGTATGTAAAATAGATGTATAACCTTCCGGAGTCTGTAGAAAACCTAATCAATGCTTTGTCCATGCTTCCCGGAATAGGTCCCAAAACCGCTCAGAGGCTGGCGTTTTATATACTTAAATCTCCGGTAGATGAAGCAAACTTTCTTTCTGACTCTGTTATCTCCGCAAGAGAATCCATACGGCCATGCGTTATCTGCGGTAATTTCACGGATAAAGAAGAATGTAATATCTGCCGCAGTCAAGAAAGGGACAGGGAGATTATATGCGTAGTTGAAAATCCTCAGGATATACTTGCCATAGAATCATCGGGTGAGTATAACGGACTTTTTCATGTCCTTATGGGGGCTCTCTCTCCCCTGGACGGTATTAATCCCGAGGATTTAAGGATTGATGAACTTGTCGGACGGGTTAAAAAAGAAGAGATAAAGGAAGTTATAATCGCCACCGACCCCAACGTGGAAGGCGAAGCTACGGCCGCCTACATAAAAGAAATATTAAACAAATATCCCGTAAAGATCACCCATCTTGCCTACGGTATACCGATGGGGGGAAACCTTGAATACGCCGACGGCGTTACATTAGGCAAGGCCCTTGAAGGGCGAAGAGAATTTTAGTATAGATTAATAAGGTAAGGGTCAAATAAAATTTAAAAGAGAAAAGCAGATAGTTCCAAAAAGCAAGGTAATTATTACAGGATTTTAAATGAAAATTAAATGAAAACAAAAATTAAATTTTCAGTAACAGTTTTTTTGATATTGCTCTCCTCCGAAGTAGGCGCCAAAGGACTGACTTTAAACGATTTTTTAAAGAGCGCCATAAAACGTAATTATGAAATCAGGGAAGCCGGCGCGGCCGTTGAAAAAGCTGAAGGTCAAAAAGCCGAAATGTGGGGGATGTTTTTTCCGCAGTTTTCGGCATCTTACAGTAAAAATTATATAAACCGCGACCAGGAACTTTCTATGAGTATGCCGCTTGTAACTCCCTCGGGACAAATAGTATATGAAGAAGTTGAAATACGGATGGGGCAAAAAGAAAACCAATCAGCCGAAATAACGGCAAATATACCCGTCTTTACATTTGGTTCAATCCGCGGAGCGTATGTTATTTCAAAAGAAGCTCTTAAAATAGAAAATAAGATATATTCAAGTAAGCGCAACAATGTTATAGGCAATGTCAAAAAGGCTTTTTACAGGGTGCTTCTTGCCCGCGAAATAGTTGATGCCGCCCGGAGGCAGGTATTGCTTATGGAAGAAAACTTAAATATGACCCAGAGTCTATATAATTCAGGCAAAGCATCCAATCTTGATATCTCCCGGGTAAAAGTACATCTTTCCGGAGCGGAGGGCGGGTTGATAGAGGCAGAATCAAATCTTGAAATTGCTAAGGAAAATTTATTAAGTCTTTCCGGACTTAAGATTTCCGGACTTAAAAATAATTTAAACGCGAAAATTGAAGGCAACCTGGAATCCCGGGATTTTAATTACAATCTTGAGAAGCTGATAGCTATTGCGATGAAAAACCGTGAAGAGTTAGCTATAGCCGAGTACAGTATATCAATAAATAAAGAAAACAAATGGCTGGGCACGGCGCAAAACCTCCCCAAGTTTTATGCCTACGGCAGTTATAAGTGGGAGCGCCCCGACATTGCAGCTGACCGCTGGACGGATTACTGGGTGGCGGGCGCAAGGGTGAATTTTCCTTTTCTCGACGGGCTTTCTATGTTCGGAAGAAATAAGAAAAACAGCGCGGCGGTAGATAAAGCGGTTATAGCAAAAGAAAAGATAAGAGAAAATATAAAGCTTCAGGTAAAAACCAGTTTTTATAATTTCAAGAAAGCCGAAAAAAAGATTAAAGTTAACCAGCAGCAGCTGAGCCAGGCCAGGGAAAGTTTAGAAGTATCAAACGAGAGGTATGCGCGTGGGCTTTTAAGCAACCTTGAGCTTAACGGAGCTATTCTTGATTATACCAACAGCCGTATTGAAACCGCATTATCGGTATTTAATCTGCTCAGCGCAATTGAAGATATTAAATTAGCGGCAGGAAAACAAGTGGAGTAAATCATAATGAGAAAGAAGATAATTATTACGGTAATTGGTCTTGTTTTTGCGGGTTTTATATTAATGAGAATTTTACAAACGTCAGGACCCCAAAAGATTGCTGAATTGTCCGGATTGAGCCGGGTTAAGGTCGGATATGTTCAGTCGGCCACGGTAAAAGAAGAGTATAAATTTGTAGCGGTAGTAAAAGGCAAATCACAATCAGTTGTTTATCCGCAGGTTCCCGGAATAATCAGGGAAAAGATTAAAGAAGCGGGGGATTATGTAAAGCGAGACGGGAATATTCTTTTAATAGACAGAAATGAAGCAGCGCTTAAATATTCTATGTCAGCGGTAGAAAGTCCGATTGACGGCAAGGTTTTACAGATACTTGTCGATATAGGCACCCGGGTTGATCCTCAGACGCCGGTAGCGGTAGTAGGGGATATGACTTCCGTAAAAGCTGTAATAGGCGTAGACTCTGAAGATATAGCGCTTATAAAAAAAGGGCTCGGGGCTCGGATAGTTTCCCCGGAAGGAAAAAATGTTTACGGCAGGATTTCTGCGGTTGCCGATTCTGCCGGAAAGAGAAGCAGAAAATTTTCGGCCGAGATTACCGCGCGAAATAATGCAGACCTGAAATCGGGTGTGGCCTGTGACATATTTGTAACAGTCCGGGAAATTAAAACCAATAAAGCCGTTCCCGGCCCTGCTATAACTGAACGAAGCGGAGATAACGGAATTTTTAAGATATCAAAAGATGATACGGCCGGCTGGGTTAAGGTAAAAATAATTGCAAAAGGGAAAGACCTCGTTGCCGTAGAGGGAGATATCTCGTCCGGAGACAGGATAGTAACAGAAGGCAGTTACGGACTTATTCCCGGCCGCAAGGTTGAAATACTTCAATGAACCTACCTGAATTTTCAGTAAAAAGACCGGTTACCATCACTATGCTTATATTTATAGTGGTGATACTCGGGGTTATTTCGCTGACCCGTATGGGGCTCGACCTCATGCCTGATATAACTTACCCTATTTTAAGTGTAATTACAGAATATGAAGGCGTAGGGTCCGAAGATATTGAAGAAATTCTCACAAAGCCGTTAGAAGAAGCAGTGTCAACGGTTAAAAATGTAAAAGAGATAAATTCTGTATCCAGGGAGAGTTTCTCCATGATAATGGTTGAATTTGAATGGGGAACGGATATTAATAATTCAGCCCAGGAGATAAGAAACCGCATAGACCAGATGAGCTTTCTTCTGCCCGGCGATTTAAAAGACCCCCGGGTGATTAAATTTGACCCGAGCATGATTCCGGTACTGGGCATGGGAATAAACAGTTCGCTGGACAGCCGGCAGATGAGGAAGGTCGTTGAAGATAAGATAGAAGAGCCGATTGAACAGTTAGACGGCGTGTCGGCGGTTTTTTCAATGGGGGGCATTCAACGAGAGATCCGAGCCGAACTTTCTTTAAAAAAATTGGAACATTATAATATTCCTCTTTCACTGGTGGTATCCCGGATAGGGGCGGACAATGTAAACAGGCCCGGGGGGAGACTTGAGGAAGGATATAAAGAGCTTATAGTAAGGACGGTCGGCGAATATAAAACCGTGGAGGATATAAAAAGCACCTATATTGCCTCCCGGGATTCAAACGCTGTCTACCTCAGGGATTTAGGTACTGTAAAAGAAGTAAATAAAGAAGTGCGCAGCAGTGCCAGAAACGGAGGCAAAGAGGGGGTGGTGATAATGATATATAAAACCTCCGGCGCCAACTCTGTTTTAGTGTCTTCCCGCATAAATAAGAAACTTGAAAAAATAAAGGCAGATCTCGGAGAGGATTTTAATATAAATATATTTCTTGATTTAGGGGATATGATAAAAAGAATTCTTGCTATAACCGGCTCCACTGCTCTTGGCGGGGCATTTCTTGCCATATTTATTTTATATATATTTTTAAGGTCATGGAGACCGACAGCTATAATAGCCACTGCCATTCCTCTTTCCATGTTAAGTATTTTTCTTCCTCTCTACGCATTTGGATTTACCATTAATTTTGTGGTTCTTATAGGAGTTGCTCTCGGCGTGGGGATGATCGTTGATAATTCAATTGTGGTCATTGAGAATACTCACCGCCACGTGGGGATAACCGGCAATGCTTCCATGTCGGCTATTCTGGGAGCCAAACAGGTAGGTATGGCTATTACTGCATCAACATTTACAACGGTGGTGGTATTTTTACCGCTTCTTTTTGCCGGCGGGGTAGTCGGAAAAATATTTTCCCAGCTTGCGCTTACGGTGGCCGCGGCGCTTATAAGTTCGCTCATAATAGCTCTCTCAATTATACCGATGCTCAGCTCGAAACTTATCATAAAAGAAGAAACCAAAAAAATAAAATGGCTTGAATTTTTAAAAATTCGCTATGAAAGTTCTCTTTCGTATTTATTAGACCACAAAAAACTTTTTAGTTTGAGTGTTTTAGTAGTAGTTCTTCTCAGTTTTGCCATACTTCCGTTTGTCGGAAAAGAATATTTTCCGAATATAGATAATTCAATGCTGATGTTGAGTATAAAACGCCTGCCGGGCACTGTTCTTGAAGAGACCGACCGGGTAGTAAAGAGACTTGAAGAAGGGATGGAGAAACTGCCGGGGGTAGAAAATTATTCCACTTTTGTTGGTGTTACCGAGGGAGGGGAAATGGACGCGGCTATGGGGACTGGTCCGTCGGGACCTCACGAAGCATCATTTTTTGTCCGCCTTAAAGATAAAAAAGACCGTGAGCTGGACAGTGTCGAACTTCAAAACATATTAAGAAAAGAGCTCCCGCCGATGGAAGATGTAAAATATGAATTTATGGATATGGGGCAGGCCATGATGGTTTCCGGCGGCAGGCAGGAGTCGGCTGTACAGATAAATATTTTCGGTAAAGAGATTGACCGCCTCCGCGAAATGTCCCGGGATATACAAGAAAGACTATCCGGTATTAGCGGGATATATGACATTTCCGGTTCTCTTGAAGAAGGCAAGCCCGAGCTTACTGTAAAAATAAACAGAATGAAAGCCGCCCAATACCGGTTAACAGTTTCTGAAGTAAGCAGAGCGATAGGCAACAATGTCAAGGGTGTCACCGCCGGCAAATACCGGCGCCAGGGGGAAGAACTGGACATAAAAGTCATACTTAAAGAAGCGGACCGGGATAATGTGCATAAGATAAAAAATATTCCTATATTTACTTCGGACGGTTCTAAAATCAATCTTTCTCAGGTAGCCGACATTGTCCAAGAAAAAGGGCCGATAAAGCTTGACAGAGACAATAAAAGAAGGAAAGTTGTCGTCTCTGCCGGCTATAGCGGAGATAACTTTTCCGGAGTTATGGATGAAGTTAAAGAAAAAGTTAACGGGGTTTTTATACCGGCAGGATACAGTGTTCACTACGGCGGTGAAACTGAACGGATGGAGGATATGTTTATCACTTTGATACAGCTCTTTTTGCTGGCTATATTGCTTATTTATATGGTTATGGCCGCTCAATTTGAATCATTTGTTCATCCTCTCATGATAATGGTTACTATCCCCCTTTCTTATGTAGGCATGATATGGATGCTTATAATAACGGGAAAGACCATATCTATGCCCGCGGGGATGGGTATTCTTATACTTTTTGGAATAGTTGTAAATAATGCCATAGTGCTTATTGACTATATAAATCAGTTAAGAAAACATGAAGGAATGTCTGTCCGCGAAGCTGTTAAGGAAGGCGCCGGTGTCCGCTTGCGGCCGATACTTATGACTGCGGCGACTACGGTAACAGCCATGATTCCCCTTGCATTAAATAAGGATGAGGGTTCGGCTGTCCGGTCGGTAGTGGCAATTGCCATAATAGGAGGCCTTGTTGTGGGGACACTGCTGACATTATATGTTATACCGTCCATATATGATTATGTAGAAACTAAGAGAGCGGAGAAAGCATAATTAACAATACCAATGATTTATAAATATTTTATTACCGGTCTTACCTGTTTTCCAACCTCAGATATCTCATTTTTAAATCATTTATATCTTTTGCCCGGCTGCATCGGGGGAGTGATTCAATAAAGACTTTGCCGTATTGTTTTGTGTGAATTCTAGGGTCAAGAATCGCGGTTATGCCGAAATCTTTTCTGTGCCGGATAAGCCGTCCGAAGCCCTGTTTAAAAAGAAGAGCCGCCACAGGAACCTGGTAATCCATAAAGGGATTATGTCCGTGCTGCCTGAGCAGTTCTATCCTTGCTTCGGTTATAGGGTCGGTAGGCACGGAAAAAGGAAGTTTGGTTATAATGACGCATTGCAGGAGCTTACCCGGGAGGTCAACTCCCTGCCAGAAAGTGTTTGTGCCCAAAAGAACGGAATTGTCGTTTTCGGTAAATCCCTTTAATAGCTGTCCGTGAGGAGCTTCTCCGTGAATGAGAAACTTTAGTTTGGGAAACCGGTTTATAAGTTCCTCGGCAACATTATTCAGCATTGAATACGAAGTAAACAAGATAAAAGTTTTCCCCCTGGTAATTTCTAATATCTCCGCGGAATTTTCAATGACCGCTTCGGTAAACCCGTCCGGATTTCCGGCCGGGTCGGGTATCCTGCTGTAGGGAGAATAAAGGATTACATTGTTTTTGTAATTAAACGGAGAATCAAGGATTAGCTCATCGTGTCTGTCAGGTATTCCGGTTCGTTCCCGTATAAAATCAAAGGATTTATTTACCGTAAGCGTAGCCGAAGTAAGTATAACCGGGTGGACGGTGTCAAAGAGATATTCGTTAAGAACCGCCGAGACTTCCACGGGAGAAGCATTAAAAGATACATAAATTCTACCGCTGCCGGATTCTATATTAAGATAATAGACATAATTATTGTATTTTAATCCCATGATAATCTCGAGCTCATCGGATATTGTAAGGCATCGGCGTTTGTATGCTTTGTATTCTTTCAGTATGTCCTCGTTTTCTATGGCGTCGGTTGCTTCAGACAGCGTGTCGGTAAGTATTTTAAGCGGTTCGGACACGATATTGTCAAAAAGGAATTTATTGTGAATTCTAAAATTTACATCGTTTATGCCGAACTCGTCCAGCACATTTGAGAAAAATGCATTGTTGGTCCGCTTGACTGATGTTACTGCTTTTTTTATTTTGGCGGCGGTTTCGGCGGGAAGGTAATCCTTTGTCCTGTTTAAGAGGGAGCGTTCCGATTTCTTTGCAAATATTTTACTCATAAGATATTTAACCCTGAACCGGGAGACTTTCAGCCCCATAGTATCCGAGGCCACATCTTCAAGATTATGGGCTTCGTCAAATACTATGATATTATAGCGGGGAAGTATGTTGTAGCCGGAATTAACATCGTGAAATAAAAGATGGTGGTTGAGAATTAAAATATCGGATTCTTTCTGCGCCTGCCGGGCTTTCATATAGAAACAGTCGTTAAAATAACTGCAATTGTCGCGGGTGCAGAGTTCCGGGTCCCGGCATACATCGTTCCAGAGAGAGCCCATTACCTTGAACTCAAGGTTGAATTTTATGCCGTCGGAAGTTTTGTCCGCCCACTGGTTTAAAAGTTTTATCTGACGGGTTTCTTTTTCTGAATCAAAAAGTTTAGAGGATCTTACCGTAGAGAGCCGCCTTCGGCAGAGATAATTTTTGTTGCCTAAACAGAGAGCTGCCTTGAAATTAACATCAAGGGCTTTTTGGAGTAATGGGATATCTTTATTGATAAGCTGCTGCTGCAGGGCTTTTGTATAGGTTGATATAACTGCCCGTTCACCTTTTTTTCCGGCAATTTCCAGGATTATAGGTATAAGATAGGCAAAACTTTTCCCTATACCGCAACCGGCTTCAGCAATCAGGTGCTCCCGGGTTTTAATTGATTTACTGACAGCTTCGGCCATAAGAATCTGTTCCCGGCGGTATTCGTAATTTTTTATTATGCGGCTTATACCGGAATCTTTGTTTAGATATTTTTGTGTTTTGTTCATCTTTTATATTAGTTTGGAATCTTCCCGATTTATTGAAATTTTAAATCTTAACTACTATACTATAAAATTAGGGGTAAAAGATAAAGTAATTGTATAAATGACACAATAATATATTGACATAAAATTTTATAAGATGAATAAGAATAACAAAAAGCAGGATGAAGAAAAAAAAGAACTCTATGAGTGGAAACGCAAACTTTCACTTATACTTGAATATTCTTCTAAAATTAAAGCCAATA